>JAEWBD010000115.1 GCA_023391315.1 Bacteroidota bacterium
GTCTTATACCCCAGCCATATAAACCAGACGAGAAAAGTATCTTTCTTTTTAATAAAAGTGTACTTATTTATAAAATTAATAAAGGCACTAAAATCAATATTACGGTTACCAACATACCAAGTAGCCAATAATATTACCAACGAATGATATTGCTTTTTTACACTCTCTTTTATCTCTGTATTAGTAATTCTTGTAAAAACGTGGTGATAAACATCAAGAATATTTAAAGTGTTTTCATATAATCTTTTTTTTGAAGACCCCAGATTATCAATTTTATCGTCGAATGTCCAATAGCTATCAAATGGTTTTAAGTTCCAGCTAAAATTGGGATTATGAATAAGTATTTCCATGTTAAATTGTACATCCTGGTGCAGTTTAACCGACTCGTTCCACCAAATGTTATTTTTGACAATAAATTGTTTTCTGATTAAGGTTGCACCGTTTACCCAGGGGACGTCATTGTAAAGACAGTAGAACCTTATAAGTGGATGTATTTTAGAAGGTATATTTACATAATTAGCTTCAACACCATTTTCTAACCTTTTTTGAAGACAGATCAAAAGATCAATTGTGGGGTTATCAACAATACTTTCAACCCTGCTGGTGATGCAATGAGGTAGCAACAGGTCATCACTATCAAGAAAAATTACGTATTCACCAGAACAAATACCTAAGCCAGTATTCCTTGCACCCGGCGCGCCTTTCGTTCTATTATTTTTGAATAACTTAAATCGGCTATCCTTCTTGCAAAATGATTTTACAACCGCTTCGGTATTATCAGAGGAACCATCATCTACAACAATACATTCCCAATTAGCATAGGTTTGCTCACCAAGGCTGTTAAGTGTTTCACTGATTAAGGTTTCTCTGTTATAGGCTGGAATAATGATTGATACCAAAGGAAAACCAGAATTGTCTGTACTAAATTGCATATGGGTTAGCAACTTTATTATAACAAATTTCCATTATAAAGAAGTTAGAAATTCAAATTGTTTTGAACATACAATATATGTGTCTTTTATTCCTGAATAAACGCCTTCTGAAAATGCAATATTTTTTTCATTAAATACCAATTTTAATTTTTCAATTGTTTGCTTTTCGCCTAAACGATTATAATCATCCATAATGATTATAAAATCTTTGGCTATCAGATCATTTAACACCATATCAACAATTTGATAACGCGAATTCTGAGGGCTTCCCAAAGGGCCATCTATTACGATCATATCGAATTTTTTCTGTTTGAGGATATTCAGCAAATCTTTATATTGATTTACTTTCGCCCCTTCAATCATTACCTGCTCAATCTCCAGAATAATTGTATTCTCTCTTATATCAAAAATCTGGTTAGAAAAATAATCCAGCCATGTTTTATCCTGTTCAATTACTTTTAAATGGCTTTCCGGAAATGATTTATTGTATTGATATGCTAGCTTGGTACTTTCGCCGAGGCCAAATTCAAGAATATTTAAAGGTTTTATATCATTATAGATTCTAAATAATATATACAACATTGGATAGCCAGCCGCCCACCTGCCTGGGTTGAAAGATCTATTGATTAACCAGCCAGAATTGGAAACTGCATTATTAAAAATCATACCCCAATACAATTCATCTGATTTTTTATGTAATGCAATCAGATTATTTTGGATAGAAATGTTTTGATTAAACAGCTTGTCAAACCCTGTTATCTTTTTATAAAAACGCTTAACGTTCGAAAACATCATTGAAATATTTGAAATTCTGAAACGAAAACACCTTGTCTTTCGGGTAACCGTCTGCCAGTTTTATAAAAATCTTCAAAAAGCATATTAAAGCCCGATGCATTCTCGATCCAGTCTTCAATTCCTTCATTGCTCTCACAAAAGAGGTTAACATTATAAGCTCCTTCGTTCAGCAATATTTTTTGTATAGTAAATGAAACACTTCCTTTTTTCGGATCTATTTTATCAATAAGCATCGCTGTGCTCGCCCATGTAACCCTGTTTCCATACATATCGTTAATCCCAACATCAACTCTCAAGGTTTTACACATATATAATTCCTCAATGGCGATAAAGCTTACTTCAATTTCAAGAAATCTACCCACAATAAAGTCTTTCTTGGAAATACCATTCTCATCTTTAAAACATATATCGGTGAATCTGAGTCTGTTTCTTGCTTGCCTGCGTTCAAGATCATTTAAACTTAGCTTGGATACTTCGATCTGGTCAGTTATATATGCATCTATTACTTCTTCTCCGGTACCTTTAAAATTTAATTCACCATTTTTTAAAATAATTCCTTTATTACAAAGATTCCTGACAGCCGCCATATTATGACTCACAAACAGCACCGTTCTCCCCTCTCCTTTACTCACTTCCCCCATCTTCCCCAAACACTTCTTTTGAAATTCTGCATCGCCCACTGCCAACACTTCATCTACAATCAATATCTCACTTTCCAAATGTGCAGCAACTGCAAAAGCAAGCCGCACATACATACCGCTGCTGTAGCGCTTTACTGGCGTATCAATATATCTTTCCACACCAGCAAAATCAATAATCTCATCAAACTTGCGCGTTATTTCTTTTTTGCGCATACCAAGGATAGCGCCATTCAAATAAATGTTTTCCCGGCCGGTAAGCTCCGGGTGAAAGCCTGTGCCTACTTCTAGAAGGCTGGACACGCGGCCGCTACCGGTAACCCTTCCTGTGGTTGGCGCTGTAACACGGCTGAGTATTTTCAGCAGGGTGCTTTTGCCAGCGCCATTGCGGCCAATAATTCCAACTGCATCACCCTGCTCAATTTCAAAATTTATATCTTTCAGGCTCCATACTACATTACTGTCTCCTTTAACAGCCCGGTCATTGGTTTCCCCAATCTTTAAAAATGGATCTTGCCTGCCACGGGCTTTGGCATACCATCGCTTAAAATCGCTTTGCAAAGTACCGGTACCAATCTGGCCTATCTGATAGGCTTTGGAGAGATTTTCGACTTTAATAGCAACAGACATTAATCAGAAACTTAAAAAAAATTTGAGCAACATAAATAATGGGAAAGGTATTTCTTCAGTAAGCACTATCTATACAGTATCAACAAAATTCTTCTCCACCCGGTTAAATACAATGATACCCGCAGCTAATGCAATGGTTGCAAAAAGTACTGAATAGCCCAACAGATCCCAGCTAAAACTTCCACTGCCAAAAAACCCATAACGGAAAGTTTCAATAATGCCTGTCATAGGATTGGCTACAACAATCCACTTATATTTTTCCGGCGCCGCAGAAAGCGGGTAAATAACAGTAGTGCCATACATGAGCAATTGCATGCCAAATGCA
>JAEWBD010000112.1 GCA_023391315.1 Bacteroidota bacterium
TCATATCATAGCTAAAGGAAATCATATCCGGCATTATATAAATGGAATATTAATGAGTGAAGTAATCGATAATTATACTGCTAATCGTTCCTTAAGCGGGTTATTGGGTGTACAGGTGCATGTAGGCCCGCCGATGAAAGTGGAGTATAAGAATTTTAGGATAAAGATGTTATCTGAATAGAAAAGTATTAATCACTATAAACTGATTTCTTGACATTTTAATCTTGATAAAATATGGCAGAAAAAAAAGAATTACGTATTGGTTTGATTGGCTGCGGCTTTATGGGCCGTACACATTCCAATGCTTACAACCGCATCCGTAACTTTTTTCCTGAACTGGCTTATGTGCCGGTTTTAAAAGCAGCATGTGCCCGCAATGAAGAGAAAGTAAAGGCCTTTGCTGCACAATGGAATTATGAATCGTATGAAACCGATTGGAAAAAACTTATTGAGCGGGATGATATTGATGCGGTAGATATATGCACGCCAAACGATACGCATGCCGAAATCGCCATTGCCGCAGCTCAGGCAGGCAAAATGGTACTTACCGAAAAACCGCTGGCCCGAAACGTGGAAGAAGCCCGCAAAATGGTTGAAGCCGTTGAAAAAGCAAAAGTGGCCAATACTGTATGGTATAATTACCGCCGCATTCCGGCGGTTAGCCTGGCAAAACAAATTATAGCTTCAGGCAAGCTGGGAAAGATATTTCACTACCGTGCTAACTTTCTGCAGGACTGGACTATCAGCGCCGATTTGCCGCAGGGCGGCGAAGGCCTCTGGCGCATGGATGCGAATGTTGCCGGCTCCGGTGTTACGGGAGATTTGCTGGCACATTGTATTGATACCGCAATATGGCTTAACGGCAGCATTAAAGATGTGAATGCCGTTACAGAAACTTTTGTAAAAGAACGCATGCACCAGCTTACTGGTAAAGTGGAGAAAGTAGGCATTGATGATGCCTGTATTTTTCATTGCCATTTTGCAAATGGTTCTTTAGGCTTGTTTGAGTCCACCCGATATGCACGCGGGCATAAGGCGTTATACACTTTTGAAATTAATGGTGAACATGCATCCATCAAATGGGATTTGCATGATTTAAACCGCCTCGAATATTTTGATCACTCAGATGAATCAATTGTCCGCGGCTGGCGTTCTGTTCATGTTACCGATGGTGATCAGCCTTATATGGATCATTGGTGGGTGCCAGGTCTTGGTATTGGCTATGAACATTCGTTTATACACCAGGCGGCAGATTTTCTGAAGAGTTTGGAAACCGGCGAACCTTGTTCTCCCACTTTCCGCGATGCATTTGAAACGCAGCAGGTTTGCGAAGCCGTGCTTGAATCTGCAGCTTCGGGCAGCTGGAAGGAGATTGGTTGATTAGGTTGATAAGTTGAAAGGGAGGAAAGGGAATTGGGAATTAGGAAAACTTGTAAACAAGTGAACCCGTGAGCTTTTGAATTAATAAAAAGGGCATTAATTGGTTGGAATAATACATAATATCTAAACAATAATTTTTATCATGATTAAAAAAATAAAACAGCTCGCAGGCCTTTTCGGCTTTGCCATTTTAACGGGGGCTTTTGTTTTTAGCAGCTGCAATTCTGCTGATGGCAATACAGCAACTACAGAACAAGGTTCATCTGACTCCGCAGGTTTTGTAAGCATTTTTGATGGCACCACTTTAAACGGCTGGGAGGGTGATACGGCTGTGTGGCATGTGGAAGACGGAGCTATTGTAGGACAGGTAACGCCTGAATCCACACCTTTAAAAACTAACACGTTTTTAATATGGAAAGACGGCACGCCGGCAGATTTTGAACTTACAGCCGAATATGAAATTTCTGCTGAAGGCAACAGCGGTATTCAATACAGGAGTGAAGAGGTGGAAGGCGTTCCGTTTGGGTTAAGAGGTTATCAAATGGATATTGATGGCGCCAACACCTACACTGGTCAAAACTATGAAGAAAGGGCACGTTGTATTGTGGCTTTCCGCGGCCAGAAAGTAACGTTGCCGCCGGTAACCGATTCTATCAGTAAGCTGGCAAAAAATAATGTATGGTCTGTTACGGTAATCAACGATTCTTTGGGCAACCGCGATTCTTTAAAAGCTAAAATAAATGCTGGCTGGAATACCTGCCGCATTGTAGCCAAAGGCAATCATTTACAGCATTACATTAATGATGTATTAATGTGCGATATTACTGACGATGATACTACCAACCGCAAAGCATCCGGGTTAATAGGGCTGCAAATGCATGCAGGGCACATTATGAAAGTGTCCTTTAAAAATATTAAGATTAAAGAAATAAAATAAGGAATGTAACAGGCCGGCAGCATTAATTATTGCTGTGGCCGGCTTTCCAGAATTCATCTGTAAAATCATCATTACAAACAGTGCCGGCTGCTGCCTGCAGCCGGCTACCTATCTCTTTTAATTGTTCTGCGGTTAATATATTTTCAAGATGGGGAAACAGTTCGCGTTCTTCATAGCGAACATGGTTATCAACCACGTCTGCAAGCGTTGCCAACGGCTGCGGCTGAACAATTGGCGAGGTCATAATTGATTCAACCTGCTTATTTATATCAGCATGTTCATCCAATGCTTTTTGTACAGCCGCATCTTTTACCGGCGCAAATAAAATTGTTTCTTCTTCAACAAAATGCGGTTGCATATGTACCTGCCAGAAATATTGCACATAAGTTTTTATACGCTCCGTGTCAATATTCAGCTTTAAACCTGTTCTTATCTTCCAGCAAAACAATAAAGTGGCATGATGGTCTCTTGAAAGCTGAACAAGGTTTTCGTTTCTTTTAATAGGCATAAATAAACTATTTTATATTGATTATTTACATTGAATAATCATGTGCTGCTGCTGCTGGCTCATGATATCTTATTATGCGGTGTAATAGCTTTATATTATTCACTGTTTCAATTGCAGCGGGTTCCCAAACTTACAATATCTCTGAGGAATGGTAATTTAAATCGGTTGCATTAATCATTATCTATCATTATTTTCGCCTGCTAAAATTTTAAAAATGCTCTTGCTTGGTATAGATATCGGAACATCGTCGGTTAAAATTTCTGTGGTAGATGCGGCAACGCAGCAGGCCATTGTATCTGCGCAATATCCCGAAACGGAGGCGCCGATCATAAGCCTCCAAAATGGCTGGGCCGAACAAAACCCGGATTCATGGTGGGCCTATTTTCAGCAGGCTTTAATGCAGGCGAATGTTTCCGGAAAATATGATCCGAAAGATATTGCGGCCATTGGCATTGGCTACCAGATGCACGGGCTTGTTGTAGTGAATGAAGCGCAGCTTCCTTTGCGCGACAGTATAATATGGTGCGATAGCCGGGCTGTGCCTTACGGCGAAAAAGCGTTTGAAAATATTGGCGAAGAAAAATGCTTAAGCTGCCTGTTGAATTCACCGGGCAATTTTACTGCCGCAAAACTGGCCTGGTTAAAAGAAAACGAATCTGAAATATTTAAGCAGGTATATAAAAT
>JAEWBD010000135.1 GCA_023391315.1 Bacteroidota bacterium
TGGTTACAGCGTCTTTAATAAAGCCAAAGCCCTTTGCATCATTAAAAAAATCAGCCACGCCCTGTCTTTCTATATCTTCTTCAATACGCACGGGCACCCCGGTATTCATATCTTCATGATTAAATACCTTTCTTTTTTTAGGATCGGGCGGAGTGGAAGAAAGATTACCGTTTTCATCTACATAGGCCATCATTGCATCAAGCGATTTGCCCTTTTCTGCATTGGCTTTGCGCTCCTGCATTTTTTCCTGTTTTTCCTGTTTCTTCTTTAATCTTTTTTTCTCCTTTTCTTTTTTGTTGAATGTTTCTTTTGATTTTGACATGGTATATTTTCCTTTAATAACTTAATGCTTTCGTGTAACAGCGCCTGGTTTAGTTATCGCTGCCTGAAAGATTTATCTCTCTTTCTGCTCAACGACCGGAAAGGCATAGCCGTTTTTGGTTGCATGGAAGTATCGGCTTCCGCCATTTGAAAGGGATGGTCTTTCATTACCGGAATTGACCGGTCAATAAGCTTATGAATATCGCGCAGCAACATTTTTTCCTCCATCCCGCAAAATGAAATGGCTTTACCGTTAATGCCCGCCCGGCCTGTACGGCCAATACGATGCACATATGTTTCCGGTATATTGGGCAACTCATAGTTGATTACGTATGGCAGGCTTTCAATGTCTATTCCCCTTGCTGCAATATCCGTTGCTATTAATACGCTGATATGTTTGTTCTTAAAATTGTTCAATGCTTTTTGGCGTTCTGCCTGTGTTTTATCGCCATGAATGGCCTGCACCCGTATATTTTCCCTGCGTAATGCGGCGCATAATTTATCCGCCCCGAATTTTGTTTCAGTAAATACAAGCGCTGTATCAATACTGTCATTTTTCAACAGGTGAATAAGCAGCGATCTTTTATCACTTTTTTCTACAAAATACACAGCCTGTTCAACGGTTTCTGCTGTGGTGGATGCGGGCGTTATATTTATGCTTACCGGGTTATTTAAAATGCTTTGCGATAAATGAATGATATCCGGTGGCATGGTTGCAGAAAAAAACAGGGTTTGTTTTTGCTGCGGTAACCGTGCTAATATTTTGCGTACATCGTTTATAAAACCCATATCCAGCATGCGGTCTGCCTCATCCAGCACCAGCGTTTTAATATGCTGTAATGCAATGAGGCGCTGTGTGGCAAGATCGAGCAGGCGGCCCGGCGTTGCTATTAAAATATCAACTCCCTGACGCAATTTTTTTACCTGGTGAAACTGGCTTACACCTCCATAAACGGCAAAGCTTTTCAGCCCTGTATAAGCGCCATAGCTTTTAAAGCTTTCCTCGATCTGTATGGCCAGCTCCCTTGTGGGAGTGAGAATTAAAGCGCTTATATGGTTTGAAGCATTACCTTCTTTTTTATCATTAAAAAGTAATTGTAAAATGGGTAACGCGAAAGCAGCTGTTTTGCCCGTACCTGTTTGTGCGCAGGCCAGTAAATCTTTGTTGGATAATGCAACCGGTATAGCTTGTTGCTGAACGGGGGTAGGGTGTTTGTACTCTTGTTGTTGCAAAGCTTTTAATAAAGGAGCAACTAATTTTAAATCTTTAAATTCCAAAATCTGATTAATTTATTTTATGCTGATATTGTAATTACCAATAACAGCATGCTGTGAACTGATTCACCGTGCAGCACTTTCCTGTGCATCCGGCGACATTGCCTCTTTTTGTGCGAGGTTTATTTTTATTTGAAGCTGATATTTATTATTAAATGAAAATGTATAATTATTACCTGACAAATATTCTCTTATTACTTCATCTTCTGTTAATACGCTTATTAAAGCCTGGGCAATTTCATTATTGCTGTACAGCAGGTCAGGCCTGCCATTAACAAAATCAATTGAAAATCTGTACCCTGACTTTTTAATGCCAACAGCCCGCTCCATATCAGACTGGTTTAAAGTAATAACCTGTTCTGCTGCTGCTGCTTTCTTAACTAATATGCGTATTGCGGGCAAGTACTTGTTCCATACGCCCGCAAATGCAATTTGTTTATTATTCATGCAATAATTTTAAAAAGAACGTTTGTTGCCGGAACGTGAAAAAGAGTTTCTGCTACCGCTTCTTTCTTCCCTCTCACGTGCTACTGAAACTGAAAGGGCACGTCCTTCCACCTCTTTGCCGTTCAGGCCTTTAAGCGCTTCATTGCCTTCTTCCTCAGAGGGCATCTCCACAAAAGCAAAACCACGGGAACGGTTCGTCATTCTGTCCATAATAATTTTTGCAGAAGCAACGCTGCCATACTTTGAAAATAAATCTTTCAGGTCTTCTTCACTTGTGTGAAAACTCAAATTAGAAACATAGATGTTCATAAAAACATTTTTTAATTAATAATGCTTGAGGTAAGTACAAACAAAGTGCGAGAAGGATAAGATTTACTCTTAACGAAGTAAAAAATACGATTGTCTTAAGTATGCTTTTACGACTCAATTCTAACGAAGGTAAGCTTTTGGGCGCGATTAATATAATTATTGTTTGTTAAAGCAGCCAATGTGATTGGGTTTCAGGTGAGTAAGGCTGAAGCACTAATTGGCGCCCAACCGGAAGACACTGGAAAAATAACCTAATGGAGCGTTTTAATATCGGCACCAAGACCTCTTAAGCGTTCTTCAATGTCCTGGTAGCCACGGTGTATTTGCTCAATATTTTGAATAATGCTTCTTCCGCGTGCACTTAAAGCCGTAAACAACAGCGAAACGCCTGCACGGATATCAGGGCTTGACATAACTACGCCGCGCAATTGCTGTTTTCTTTCCAAACCCAAAACCACCGCCCTGTGCGGGTCGCAAAGAATTATTTGTGCGCCCATGTCAATTAGTTTGTCAACAAAGAATAACCGGCTTTCAAACATTTTCTGGTGTATTAATACACTGCCTTTTGCATGGATGGCCGTAACGAGTATAATGCTTAATAAATCAGGTGTAAGGCCTGGCCATGGATGATCGGAAAAACTAACGGTGCTGCCATCAAAATAACGTTGTACTTCATATAAATCCTGCTGGGGAATATGAATATCGTCTCCGCGAAAAGTCATTTTTATGCCAAGCTGCTGAAATTTATCAGGTATGATGCCGAGGTGTTTGATACCGGCATTTTTAATGGTGATCTCACTTTGCGTCATAGCTGCCAGTCCTATAAAGCTTCCCACTTCTATCATATCCGGCAGCATGGTATGTTCAGTTCCGTGCAATTCTTCCACGCCCTCAATTTCCAGCAAATTACTGCCAATGCCTTTTATTCTTGCGCCCATGCTGTTGAGCATTTTGCATAACTGCTGCAGGTATGGCTCACAGGCTGCATGATAAATGGTGGTGGTGCCTTTTGCCATAACAGCAGCCATTACAATATTGGCCGTTCCTGTTACAGAGGGCTCATCCAGCAGCATATATGTGCCCTCAAGTTCCGGTGCTTTTAATACGAATTCATTCAGCTTTTCATCATACTCAAATTTTGCACCCAACTTTTCAAACCCTATAATATGCGTATCAAGCCTTCTCCGGCCAATTTTATCGCCGCCCGGTTTTGGTATGTAAGCTTTTTTAAACCGGGCAAGCATGGGCCCTGCCACCATAACAGAACCGCGCATTTTGCTGCTTTTATCCCTAAAATCGCTGGTTCCAAAATAATCGGGATTTACATCATCTGCCTGGAAAGCGTAGCTATTCTTGGAAAGGCGTTCCACTTTTACATTTAGCAACTGCAGCAATTCAATTAGCCGGTTTACATCAAGTATATCCGGAACATTATTTACCGTTACTTTTTCTGCTGTAAGTAAAACGGCAGAAATAATTTGAAGGGCTTCGTTTTTTGCGCCCTGGGGTGTAATGTTTCCTTTTAATCTTTTTCCGCCAATAACTTCAAATGCTGACATAGTTATAGTTGAAGGCGAAAGATAGTGTGAATTACCCCAATTTGGCAATGCTGTTTTAGAAGAATTTTGAGATGGGGAAGAAAAAAAACGGAATAAAGTTGGAAAATTTAAATTAACAGTTAATTTAGCTCCGCCAAAAAAAATGGCCCTTCCGTGGAAACGGACTGGCCTCTAACGATTGCTTGCCATATGAAAAAGTTCAAAAACTCGTTTGTTGTAGTTTAGAATTCGGGCCTCTTCCGGTTGCTTCTCTAACGATTGCCCGCCTTTGAATCTCTAAACTGATGTAAAATTAAGCCGCGACTTTCTCCTGTAAAAACAAAGATGTGTGTGATTTGATACGGCAAAAGATGCAGAAAAATGCAAAAACCCTTACTGGCAAAGGATTACAGGATCTGTTATATTATGATGCCCAACGTATTTCCCAGGGTTTCAAAACCGGGTTTTTGCGGGCCAGGAAAAAAAATATTAAAAAAGATTTGGAGGAATGAGATTAGCTGTTAATTTAGCTCCGCCAAAAAAAATGGCCCTTCCGTGGAAACGGACTGGCCTCTAACGATTGCTTGCCATATGAAAAAGTTCAAAAATTCGTTTGTTCTAGTTTAGAATTCGGCCTCTTCCGGTTGCTTCTCTAACGATTGCCTGCCTTTGAATTTCTAAACTGATGTAAAATTAAGCCGCGGTTTTCTCCTGTAAAAACAAAGATGTGTGTAATTTGATTACGGCAAAAGATGCAGAAAAATGCAAAAACCCTTACTGGTAAAGGATTACAGGATTGGTTATACTATGATGCCCAACACAATTTATAGCGTCTTTTACTTATAAATTTGTGGTTTGAAAAAAGATAGCGGGAAAAAGTGCAGGAAGAAATAAAAAATTGAAATTATATATTAACTTAGCCGCCGTCTAAAAAAAATGGCCCTTCCGTGGAAACGGACTGGCCTCTAACGATTGCTTGCCATATGAAAAAGTTCGAATAATTTCTTTTTTTGATTTAGAATTCAGGCCTCTTCCGGTTGCTTCTCTAACGATTGTCTGCCTCTGAAATACTAAACTGGTGTAAAAGTAATTCACCGGTTATTCCGGATAAAACCAAATTTGACGTAATTTGATTACGCCAAAAGTGTTAAAAAAAAGCTGTAACCCTTATTGGTAAAGGGTTTTAAAAGAGTTTTCGTTATGATGTCCAACAGATTTACAGATGCACTTTTTCAACTGATCAAAAGCCTCGAGAAGGCTGAAAAAAGGCATTTCAAACTATATATAAAACGGAGTTCTTCTAATGAGAACCTCAAAATCGTACATCTTTTTGATGCGCTTGATAAAATGGAAGATTATGATGAAAAGATTTTGATGAAGCGGTTAAAGCCCGTTACCAAACCCCAACTGGCTAATTTAAAAGCGCATTTGTACAAACAATTGCTGGCAAGCCTGAGGCTGCTGAAAACGGCTGTGAATATTGATCTCCAGCTAAGCGAATTGCTTGATAATGCGCGGGTGCTGTATTATAAAGGGCTGAAGCTGCAGAGTTTTAAGATGCTTGAAAAGGCAAAAGAGATAGCAAAAGCAAACCATAAATATAATTTCCTTGCACAGGTAATATCGCTGGAGAAGAAAATTGAGACGCTGCACATTACAAGAAGTACGCTTGAAAAAACGCAATTGCTTGCCAACGAGGCACTGGATATAGGGGAGCATATTAACAACGTTATTAAGCTGTCGAACCTTGCGTTACTTTTATATCGCTGGTATGTGCAAAATGGTTATGCAAGAAATATTGAAGATGAAAAGGGTGTTCGGTCTTTCTTCAAACAAATGCTGCCACCCGATATTGAGCGTATTACTGATTTTTATGAGCGCCTGTATCTCTATCAAAGTTATTGCTGGTATGCTTTTATACGGCAGGACTTTTTAATGTATTACCGTTACAGTAAAAAATGGGTTGATCTTTTTTATGAAGAGCCTGAAATGATCACCGTTGAAACAGGTCATTATATAAAAGGAATGCATACGCTGCTGAATGCTTTATTTAATCTCCGTCATTATGAAATGTTCCAGCAAATATTGAAGCGTTTTGAAAGGTTTGCTACCACTCCATCTTCCAGCACGCATGATAATTTTCGCGTGCACACCTTCATTTACATAAGCGCTGCAGAAATAAACTGGCATTTAATAACGGGCACTTTCTCCAAAGGACTGGAACTGGTGCCACGCATAGAAGCCGGCCTGCAGGAATATGCTGCGTATGTTGATCTGCACCGGATACTTATATTCAATTATAAATTTGCTGTATTATACTTTGGCAGCGGCGATTATAATACCTGCATCGATTATCTGCAGCGGGTTATTAATGATCATAGTAACCTTCGTATAGACCTGCAATGTTACGCCCGGCTGCTGCATTTAATGGCACATTATGAATTGGGTAATGATACAATTATCGAATCGCTTACAAGGTCTGTTTACCGCTTCATGGCCAAGATGAAAAATCTCTCTGTGGTTGAGGAAGAAATATTCAAGTTTATAAGAAACTCTTTAAAGGTTTCAACAAGGCAGATGAAACCGCAGTTGGAGATCTTCCTATCAAGGGTTAAACACCTGGAAAAAAACCGCTTTGAAACGAGGGCATTCTCTTATCTCGATGTAATATCATGGATTGAAAGCAAGGTTTATGAAAAGCCTATGAGCGAAATCATTCATGCAAAATACCTGGAAAGTAAACATCGTCATCATGCAAAGCCAGCTAAGGCCGTACAAATGGATTAAATTTTTTCTCGTGGCCAATAGTAGTTGGCTCACCGTGGCCCGGGTAAACGATGGTTTCATCAGGCAACACATATAGGGTTTCCCGTATGCTCTTGTAGAGAAGTTCTTCGTTGCCGCCGGGTAAATCGAACCGGCCTATACTTTCGTGAAATAAAACATCGCCGCCAATAATAAAATGCTGCGCTTTGCAGTAGAAGCAAACGCTGGCCGGCGAGTGGCCCGGCGTAAACAAAACTTTTAATTTATTATCGCCGAAAATAATTTCATCACCCTCCTTTAAAAAATGTAGCGGTCCTTTGTAATTTGTAAAGCCAAGCCCGTATAAATTGCCCGATGCCGGCGCCGTTTCCAGCACCACCACTTCTCCTTGATGGAGATGCAGTTCAAGTCCATAAGTTTTGTGCACCCAGTTATTGCCAAAAACATGATCCAGGTGACAATGTGTATTCAGCAATAGCAACGGTTTTAATCTTTTTGTTGTTATATAATTTTGAAGCATCTTCTCTTCCTCTGTAAAATAACAGCCGGGATCAATAATAAGTGCTTCATCTTTTTCGTTGCTCAAAACGTAGGTGTTTTCAGCAAACGGATTGAATGTAAAATGCTCTACTTTTATCATGTTGTTTGCAAATGCTTTACAAGTAATTATGCTAATTTTAAGATTTCAAAGACAGATATGCAAAATAAAGGTTTAAGAAACGGATTCGCGTTAAGTGTATCGCTGCTGCTTTTGCCAATTTTTCTTTCAGCACAGGTTAATACGGTTGAGTTTGGAAAAAACAGGGTTCAATACAAAAAATTTTCCTGGAAATTCTATCAAAGCCCCAATTTTAATGTTTACTATAATGAAGGCGGCCTGGAGCTAGCCAAATTTGTGGTTCAGCTTGCAGAAGAAGAATTGGATTCTGTTGAAAATGAAGTTGATTATTCTTTACAGCGCCGTGCAACCATTGTAATTTATAATAATTATGAGGACTATAAAACCAGCAATATTGGCCTTGGCATCGATTGGCAGAATGCCGGCGGTTTAACCACGCTTGTTAATAATAAAATCCCTCTCTATTTTGACGGGAACCATAATACATTTCGCCTTAAAGTAAGACAGGGCATTGCCAAAGTGCTTACCGACAATATTTTATTTGGCGCCTCTGTGGGTGAATTTGCCAGCAACCAGGCATTGCTCGATTTGCCTAAATGGCTCACTGATGGGTACGTGGATTATGTGGCCGAACATTGGAATATTGAAAGAGATGATGAATTAAAAAACGTTATTCTAAGCGGCGATTATAATAATTTTTACCAGCTTGCTTTTGACAAGCCAATAATTGCAGGCCACGCCTTCTGGTACTACATAGCCAGGAAATATAAGCCAGAAAATGTAACCTATTTTTTATACCTCGCAAGGCTGTATAAAAGTTTAAATACCGCCTCAATGCGCATTGCCAAAAAGAAGTTTAAATATGTGCTTGCCGATTTTATGGAAGAAGAACAGCAGCGCTATGTTAACGACATTAAGCAACGCCGTAACGCTCCCCGTGGCAAACTGGCGGTAGTGGAAGATTTATATAAAAGCGATTATTATCATTTTGCGGCTAATCCCAATCCTAAAAACAATTCTTATGCTGTGGTGCAGTTTACAAAAGGCAAATACAGGGTTAAATACTTTGATAATTTTTATGAAGAAAAAACATTGCTGGATTATGGGGTGCGCACCATTGTTGGCGATATGAACCCAAACATGCCAATTCTTGCATGGGATGGAAAAGGTTCGCGTCTTTTGTGCATTTATACCAAAGAAGGTAAAACCTTCATGTTTGTGTATGATGTAATTGCCAACATTAAACGTTTTCAGCAGGAAATTGAAGGTTTTGACCAGGTGCTCGATGCCGGTTTTATTTTTAATGCCAACACGCTTTTGTTGAGCGCTGTAAATAATGGCCACAGCGATATTTACACATACAGGATTGATAACGGCGCCATCAAGCAAATAACAAATGATGTGTATGATGATCTTGATCCCACTTTTGTTTCCTTCCCGGGAAGGCTGGGCGTGATTTTCGCTTCTAACAGGCCGGGCATAAATGCTTCCAACGCAGACACCGTATTGCCGAGCCGTAATCATTTCAATATTTTTCTTGCCGATATAAATAACAACAGTGAGTTCAGGCAAATAACCCAGCTCACCAGCATGAAATATGGCGATGCACGTTATCCCATGCAATACAATCAAAACCATTTTACTTTTGTGAGCAATGAAAACGGCATCAATAACCGCTGGGCCGGATTCTTTACAACACAAACCGGCGGTCTCGATACTTTGTATTATATAGGAGATGAAGTACTGCGCAATCCCGGCCCTAAAGAAATGGATTCAACATTACTTGCATGGCAAAAAGCCGAACCGGATAGTATAAGCTATTTTAAAATTTACCAGGACAGCACTTATACTTTTCCTATAACCAATTATCAAAGTAGTTTGCAGGAAACAAGGGTTGCCGGTAATAACGACCAGGTGAGTGAGGTGCGGCAGGAAGGCGAATATAAATTTTTATACAAACTGCGTGTTGATTCCATGACGCTGCGCAAACGCAATATAAATGCGAGGCCCACCGTTTATGTGCGCAGAATGATAACGGCAGAAAAGCTGGCGAGCGGTGCCAATGTTCAGGTGGAAGAACAAACGCAGCCTGAAAATAAAAGCCAGTTTCAGAACGAGTTTGAAGACGAGAAAAAAGATTCTTCTGCAAATCCTGGAATTGAGCAGCCTGTCAACGATCAATCATCGCCGTCTCTGCCACCGCGCATAAATTACTTAAGCAGATCCAGGTTATTTGACTACAAGAAAAAATTTGAAGCAGACTATGTATTGGCGGGCGTTACCAATAATATATTAATTAACCGGTACCAGCCTTTTGGCGGTTACGATCAAACCGGCCCTATTTATTTAAACAACAGTGATGCGGTAAGTTTCACTTTCCGCGTGGGTGTAAGCGATATTATGGAAGATGTGAAGCTCATAGGCGGCTTCAGGCTGGGCACTTCCTTAACGGACAAGGATGTATTTGTTTCTTACCAGAATTACAGGAAGCGGATTGACTGGGGCTTGACATATTACAGAAGCAACATAACCAATTATAATGGTTTTTTCAGGGGAACTGACTCAATGGGAAATGACAGGAACTTTATAGATAACATGGTAATAACCAACATTTATCAGGCAAATGTTTCCTATCCATTTGATGAAACAAAACGCATAACCATGACGGTTGGCCTGCGAAAAGACATTGGTGTTTTGCGTCCGTTATACCTTGGCAGTTATCCTAACCCGGCAGCCTTGAAAGAGAAGGATTCTGTTTCCAATACAGGGCTGGCAAGACTGGAATATGTGTATGATAATTCTATTAATCCAACGGAAAACATATGGAATGGCCTGCGCTGGAAGATTTATACTGAATTCTTTTTGCCTGCCAACAAGAGTTCAGAGACTATGAAAACCCTCATGAACGTTGGCTTTGATGCACGCAATTATCTAAAGATTTACAGGAACTTTATATGGGCCGTTAGGGGAGCCGGCGATTTTTCTTTAGGCCAGTCAAAACTTATTTATTATCTCGGCGGCACCGATGGATGGGTTTTTCCAAAATTCAATGAAAGGAATACAGCAGACCCAACGGTGCGGTATGCATTTCAAACATTGGCTTTAAATCTCAGGGGATTTGAGCAAAATGTTGCCAACGGCAGTAATAACCTTGTATTGAACAGTGAACTGAGGCTGCCCGTTTTCTCAACATTTTTTAACAGCCCCATCAACAATGCGTTTATAAGAAACTTTCAGTTGGTACAATTCATTGACCTGGGCACAGCCTGGAGCGGCCCGCTCAGCAATATAAAGCGTCCCACTGTAATTTACCCTGGCCCAAGCGGCGATTTTGGCGGCCCCAATCCTCTTTCTGTAAGGGTACGTGCCGGCGGCATCGGGCCGTTTGCAGGTGGTTATGGTTTTGGCGCGAGAAGCACTTTGCTGGGTTATTTCTTAAGGGCTGATGTGGCCTGGGAAATGCGTGGCATCTTCAGGGGAAGCCCTATGTTTTACTTCTCTTTGGGATTTGATTTTTAGAACAGATAAACAATTTTTAAAACTGCCGCGGTGGTAACGCCTGCGGCAGTTTTTTTATGGTGAAATAAACTATGCTGAGAAATGATGCGAACAAAAAAGTAAACAGCCAAACGTTAATGCTTTGCACAGGATGATGAAGGTGATGTGTTGAAGCTTTTAAAAGCGCTGTAGGATCTGTTACAACATCCCAGCTATTGAAACGCAGAAAACGCCCGATATAAATACCATAACCACATGCCACCAGTATGGAAAGCATAATGCCGTTCACATATTTTTTATTGCACACTTTTCTTATAAATTTTTCAACACTGAATAATGAAAGCATACAAAGTAAAATACCATTCCAGGCACCGGAAACCACCAGCATCAGGTCGAACCATATTGGTACAGGCGACCTGTGCTCAAAATGAAAAATGTCTGTTACAAGATAGGGTGCGTTAGGCAAAAACAAAAGCCATAGAATAAAATAGAAAATGCTTTTATAATTGATTGTTGCCTGTCTTTTTAATAAGCTGCTGAAGAAAAGCGGAACTGTTGCAAGAAACAAATTCCAGGGATAAAAGAAATAAGCAAGCTCACCTGTATAAAATGCACGGGCAAAGAGCAGCGATAAGGTAAAACCCAGTGAAATAAGAACAAGCTTCTTTGTGTCGCTTAATTTTTTCAGTTTCATATAAATTTTTTCAATTAGCTCTTTAAAAGCGGCAATATTTTAGGAACGAAAATGATCAGCCCCGTAATTATACTTATGATGGATGCAAACAGCACGGCGCCGGCAGCAACATCTTTAATGATTTTAATGGAAGGATGATAATCTTCATGAACGTGATTGCATAAATGTTCCAGTGCGGTGTTTACCATTTCCAGCGTAATTACCGCAGCAATACAAAACAAGATCAGTATCCACTCAACAGCAGAAATATGCAGCCAAAAGGCTGCTACTATAGCCATTAATGCTGTTGCGGCCTGTATTTTGCCATTGCGTTCTGTTTTAAAAAAGTAACCAATACCGCTAAAGGCTGCTGCGAAGGTTTTATTCAAAGCCTGCCTGTAAACAACAGTTTGGGAATTATCCATCATTATTCTTTTATTCCTTAATGTCTTGTTTTGTTGTATTGGAAAGTTTTCAGCACTATCCATATAATTCCAATATAGGCGATGATGCCCAGCGTAATCGTGAACGCAAGATCGGCTTCTCTTAAAACCGGCAGGGAAAGCATGGAGCGAAGCGCTACTTTAATTGGTAACATAACTGTTTGTTTTGTGTTTCGAATATCAAAAGTAATAAGAGTTTAAAAAGTACTTTGTATTTCAAAGGTTATTAACAAAACCTTTTTATATCACTTAATTTTTATATGGTTGCATTTGCCGGTACGCTAGCACCATACCAGTTAATTTTACGGCTCGCATACATGGCTAAGGCAAGAATACAGAAGAGGCCAATGCTTCCTACAAGCAGCGCCGTATCTTCAAGCCTTATCAGCACAAATATGAACCCGTAAATGGAGCCAATAGCACCTGCAAAAACACTTGCCACTTTCCAGTTTTTGAAATGGCCCTTTGCATACAGCGTTATTAATAAAACTGTTGCAATTGATGCCTGCAGATAAGCAAAATCAAATTGCAAGAACTCGCTTATGGATAACAATAATGTATAAAAAACAATGAGCGCCAGGCCTACCAATACATATTGCACCGGGTGAAAGGGTTTCTTTTGCATAATCTCAACAATAAAAAATAAGGAGAATGTTAAGCCGATAAACAGTAATGCATATTTTACGCAACGCATGGTTTTTGCATATTGATCGGTAGGCTGCAAAAGGCTTACGCCGAACGCATAATCGTTCTTTTTAAAATTGAAATCTTTTGCAATTGTATTAAACGGAAGATTGGCTTTATTAAAACTCCAGCTTGCTTCAAAACCTTTATTATCGAGTGTTCGTTCTGCCGGTAAAGTATTACCATCGAATGAAGGGCTGTTCCAGTTTGATGTAATACTGAATTCGCTGTTGCCTGCCAGCGGCACAAAATGTAACTGGCCGCTGCCTTTTATTTTTAACGGAAGTTCAAAACTTACTTCTTTGCCTAAATTATCTGCTGACAAATGTATGGGCGATGATAAACCCGTTGTATCAATTTCATTTGTTGGCAACCCGGCGGAAAGATCATAAGATTCATTGTTAACATACACAATAACCTTTTGCTGAATGCCTTTAAAATCTGAAATGCCAAAACATATTTTTGAATTGGTCCAGTTAATGGCTGATGCATCCACACCTTCAGGCACTCCTATTTTAAAATTGCCTTTTGCCTGTAATGCGCTGTTGTATAAAAGTACGCTGTAAATAGAGCGTTTTCGCTGTTCTGCTGTAACTGATCCATTTACATTCAGGTTTTCAGGAAGAATTAAGAAAGACCTTTCCTCTACAACAGTTTTGCCGTTTTCTTGTGTTGTAACATTATAAGGAATATGCAGGTAAGGAAAGGTGATATTCTGCTGCCCTGCCCACTTGCCGCTTACTTCGTTTTTTACTTCTTCCTGCCGCGCCTGCCTTTCTTCAACAAGATTGGAAACAAATACGGTTGGTATGAGCATTAGCAAGATAAGGCCTGCTGTTGTAATTGCTTTTATCCATATTTTATTGGCGAATGAATTTGCGCCTGGCTGTGCAGCAGCCTGCATTGAATTTTCGTACATGGTATGTGTGTTTTTGTTTGGTGAGAAATAGTTTTTTATACATTTTAGATTGATAAAAAAAGCGATGAGAATTGCAGCAAACAAGCCGGCAAAATAAAACCCGGCTGCTGCAAAAAATGATTGAAAGAAGCCATATTCCGCAAAAGGATTATCGGTAATAAAAGCGCCGGTAACTGCGTAAGCCACAGCAATTGTAAACAACAGCATTATAAGGAACAATAGCCAACGGGTGGAAAAGAAACGTATCTTATTTATGAACGGTAAAAATGCCTGTAATGCAAAGTAGGCGGGAACGCCGCCTACAATTGTTGCCAATAATGAAACAAATAATACTATAATGGTTAAAGATGGTTCTGCAAAAAGAGAACAAACAAATATACCGCCAGATAAGATTAATGCAGAATGCATCCATAATTTAAATGCTATTGAAGATGCAGAGAATTTTTTCATTTTAAAAGCACTTTGAAATTCAAAGTAAATAAGTAAAAAATTTTTATTCTATATTCTTAATCATTTTCTCCAGTGCATCCAAATGCGCACGAAAAGCTTTTTCACCCGATTTGGTGGCTGAGTAAAGTGTATTGGTTTTACGGCCGATAAATCCTTTCTGCACTTTTATATAGCCGCTTTCTTCAAGCGCTTTTATGTGGCTGGCAAGATTTCCATCCGTAACATTTATCAACTGTTTCAAATCATTAAAGTTGATAGATGCATTTACCATAAGCGCACTCATTATGCCTAACCGTATGCGGCTGTCAAAAGTTTTATTTAAGTTTTCTATTGGATTCTTCATGCTTTATTTCTTCAGTTGCGTTCATATTTCCACCACATAAACGTACCATATATGATATGGAGTAACCCAAAACCTGCCGCCCAGAAATATAAACCATATCCCATGAAACCTAAATTTATAAGGCCTAGTAAAATTTCGCCGTATGCAAGATATCTCGTTTCGGGAAGCGTGTATTTGCTGGCATTTAACATACCGAGGCCGTAAAATATTAAACAGCCGGGCGCAATAAAACCGAATACACCATTATTAATTAATGCCAGCAAAAATATGCCGCCGGTGATAACGGGCACTGTTACATTAATAATAAGACGCTTTGCCGTAGTGCCCCAAATAGGCGTGTTTGTTTTTTTACTGCGTTGATACGTAAATATAAAAGCAGTAAGCAATGCAGCAAGAAATGTTAGCATAGCAACCTGGAACAAACGGCTGTGCAAGAAATCGCCATAGAGAATAGAATCGGCATCAGCCAATGAAGCCTTTAAATTATGCACGGCACGTTTATTCCTTTCAATTATATCTGCGGAAACTGTTGCGCCAATTAAAGCACATACCCCTGCGGAGATGCCGCTCAGGCCGCTTAAACTTATAAAACGGCTGCTGCGTTCCATCATTTGTTTTATATCACGCAGATCGCTTGAAAGCTTTTCAGACTCATTCATAAAAGCACTTTGAGAAACAAAGTAAACATGTAAAATTTATTTTATCAAAAATAATTGCTGCAGATGCACAAAATTTTTTTCTGTGCATCTGCAGCTAAAAGAAAATTATAAACCGATTACTGTGTTTACTGCAAAACTTCATTAAGCTTTTGCTCAAGAGCAGGGCCACGCAGGCCTGATGCAATGATCTTCCCCTGCGGATCAATTAAAACATTGAAAGGAATACCATCAAAATGATACAATGAAGCTGCTGCGCTTGGAGATTGCAGGTCGCTTATATGCGTCCAGGCAAGATGGTCATCCTGGATGGCTTTTATCCAGGCGGCTTTGTCATCATCCAGCGAAACGCCAAGAATATCGAAGTTTTTATTCTTAAACTTATTGTATGCTTCCACCACATTCGGGTTTTCCTGGCGGCATGGCGCACACCAGCTTGCCCAAAAATCAACCAACACATATTTGCCTTTAAAATTACTGATGCTGATTTTTTTGCCATCCGGCGTAGCCATGGTTAAATCCGGTGCCTGCTGGTTTAGCAATGGGTAATCAGCATTTGGATTAGCCTGCTTGGCAAGATCCTTTTTAAAATTTTCCAGGCCTGCATGTTGCGGAAAGCGTTTGGCCGCGCTTTCTGCCAGCCCCGCCAATGCTTCCGGCGCCATAGCGCCCCTGGCCCTGTCTAAAACAAAACAAACAACAGCAGGATTTTTAGAATTATTAATAGTAGAAGATAACAGGTTGCCAAGTGCAGTTATGCGATTGGTGTAATCCTGCTGAAGGTTTTGCACATGGTTTGAGTCCTTTGCAGTTTCTTCTGTGAGCGCATTTAACTGCTGGTAAGTAACAGCCAGTGCAGAATCTTTTTGGAAATAATCTTTTATAAAAGTATATAACTCTTTTGTGGCTTCAGAACCGGTTACCTCAGGAAAGTGAAAACCATTAGGGTCAAAATTTATTTTGATATCCTTTGCATCATTTACCAAAATAACCGTTGGATTATCTTTAAACCCAAGCATAAATAAATTCTGTTGGGAAGAACTTCCTTTTAAAGTATAATTGCCATCTTTATCAACTTTAGCCGAATCAAGTTTTTTTGTTTCAGGCGTGTTGTAAGAAAGTTCTTCCAGATAAACACTGTCTGATTGAGGGTTTGTAATTTTACCACTTACAGTAAAGCTTTCACCGCCATCGTTTTTGCATCCTGCAAACGCTACCAGCGCAACTGCAACCCAGGTTAGATATTTCATTATGTTTAATTAAAGTCAAAAATTTAAAATAAAAATGTGCAATCTTTCAATGCCTGCTTTAAGATTTCAATGCATCTTCCAGCAACTGCGTTACAGATTTCAGATCCGCTCTGCCTTTGCTCAGTTTTTTTACTTCACCCACAAACAAGCCAATCAAACCCTTTTTACCTTTTTTATATTCAGCTACTTTTTCAGGCATTTTATTGATAACCGTATTCACCCATTCCTGTAGTTGGCCTGCATCGCCCGTTTGAATGATATTAAGCTGTGATGCAAGCCCTGCAATACTTTCAGCATTATTATTTATGATAGCAGGCAGCAATTTTGATGCTGCATTTGAAAAACTCACTTCTCCTTTATCAACAATTTCAATTATTTCTGCAAGCCTGTTTGCCGCAATGGAATTCAACGAAATGCCTTCTTCGTTTATCAATTGTTTAATGGGACCGTTTATCCAGTTGGCCGCAGCTTTATAATTAGTTGTATGCCGAATAACCGATTCAAAATAATCTGCAATTTCTTTTTCCAGCGTAAGCTGTGCAGCATCGTATTCGTTTAAGCCAAACTCAGTTTGATACTTTTTATACAATACCTGCGGCAATGCCGGCAAATTATTTTTTATGTTGATGAGATATTCATTGCTTAAACTGATTGGCGGCAAATCAGGCTCGGGAAAATAGCGGTAATCATTGGCTTCCTCTTTTTCGCGGATGGCAAACGTGGTGTCGTTCGACGCATCAAAACTTCTTGTTTGCTGGTAAATTTTTTCACCTTTTTCAAGCATACCAATCATACGGTCAATTTCAAATTCAATCGCCTTTCTCACGTTGCGTATGGAGTTAAGGTTTTTTACTTCAACCTTGGTGCCCAGCTTTGTTTCCCCTTTTAAACGAATGGAAACATTCGCATCGCATCGCATGCTGCCTTCTTCCATATTGCCATCACAAACATTTATCCATCGCACCAGTTTTCTTAATTCAGTTACGAATAATCCTGCTTCTTCAGCAGAATGCATATCAGGCTCGGTAACAATTTCAATTAATGGCGTGCCGGCGCGGTTTAAGTCTATGTAACTGTAATCTTCGTCCATATCATGAATGCTCTTACCGGCATCTTCTTCCAGGTGAATATGATGCAGCTTTACATTGCGCTCACCAGTTGAAGTTTTTATGGTTACAAAGCCCGGCCCGCAAATAGGAACGGTATGTTGTGAAGTTTGAAAAC
>JAEWBD010000152.1 GCA_023391315.1 Bacteroidota bacterium
CAATTGCAGGCGCGGGTTTTTCACCCAGTCATTCAACAAATTATACGCATCTTCTTTTGATAAAACTTTGCCTGCATTGGCCGGGTTACCAAAAGTCTGACGGCCTAAGTGTAACGACATAAACAATAAATTTTAAGAACAAACTTAACAGATGGGGCTGTTATCTTCTATATAAAAATCAACAACTGTTGCGGCTATTCATTGCAAGTCCGGCACCGGCCATTACACAACCCTTCAGCAGTTGATTATGCATCAACAGGCATACAATACATAAAACAACACATCAATTATTAATGCAGGTGACTAAAACTTCTTACCAGCATAAAAGGTTTTGAGAAACTGAACGCCGCCCGTGAGGTGCGCCCAGGACGTGCTGCGTTAAAAATGCGGAGAAGAAGTTGAAGATGTGTGAGGCACCCGGTGTGTGCCTGGACGTAAAACCCCGATTGCCGGAAGCTGGTATTTTTAATTACCTGCCTTTTGGCCTCTACCCTGTAAAAAATATAATACTGAACCCATAACCGGCAGGAAAATAACGACGATAACCCAAACAGTTTTATTTACATCTCTTTTAAAATTACTTTTTAAGATATCAACCAGGGCAATAAGCGGAAGCACTAAAACAATAACTATAAGGATTAATTCGTAAAGGGCAAGGTTTCCCATTTTATATATTTAATTGTTGACGGCGTTGCAACTGTTTTTGACAGGATGTACCAAAGAAACAACATTTTGCTGAAAAAAGTGAGCGATTCCTGGCACTTGTAAGTGTCTTGCGGCCAATCTTAAAGTGCTGTAAAAAATAAATCAGGAAAATGCACAAATGAAACTGCTGCGACTGAGCATGCGCAGCGCGGTAAAGGATTTATGCATGATCATTAAACTGCAGCTTCAATTAATCGTTAGCCGTTCACACCATCATTCCACAATCCGCAGCTTCGCATAATTCAGCATGATCTTTTTTTCGCCATTCAATTCAAACTTTACGGTTGCAATGGGATTATGGGCGCTGCCTTCCAGTTTGGTCACTAATCCATAACCAAATTTCTGGTGCTCCACTTTCTGGCCTTCCTGCAAATTGGTGGTGTCGCTGGGCACAAAATCTTTTGATGGAATATGCTGAACCGTTTGGGGCGGCTTGCTGGTTAAACCGGTGGGCAATGCCGAAGATTTTGATGCCGGCGGCTGGCGGTTTGCGTTTGAGAATTGGGTATTCCCTTCAAAGCCGCGGTGCATTCTTGCAAATGCGGAACCCATGTTGTTTATACCGCTGTGATTTCTTGCGCCGCCGCCTGCATACGTGCGGTCTAAAAAAGCTTCGGGCAATTCGTCTAAAAAGCGGCTGGGTTCATTTTGGGTTAAGCTGCCAAAACGATAGCGTGCATTAGCATAGGTTAAAAACAAATGCTTCTCTGCCCTGGTTACCGCCACATAAAACAAACGTCTTTCTTCTTCCAGCTCTTCGCGTGTATTTATGCTCATGGCATTTGGAAATAATGTTTCCTCCAAACCGCCCACAAATACCACCGGAAACTCCAAACCCTTGGCGGCGTGTATCGTCATCAGCTTTACCACATCAGCATTCTCATCTTTTTCATCTGCATCGGTTAATAAAGTTATCTGCTGCAGGTAAGCACCAAGACGTTTATCGCCTACTTCACCCTCTTCATTGTCCGGGCTTTCAGTAAATTCTTTTATGGAGTTGAGCAACTCCTGCACATTCTCGTACCTGGCCAAACCTTCCGTGCTTTTATCATTGAAAAGCTCTTTTACAAAATTGGTATGCTTGCCCACCTGCACCGCAACATCATATGCATTCTTTTGTTCCAGCATGCTTTGAAAGTAGCGGATCATGGTTACAAAATTCTGAATGGCTTCAAGCGTGCCTGCTTTAAAACCAAACTCGGCTGCACGGTTAAGCACATCCCAGAAAGTTATGTTTTGATCGTTGGCGAAGATGACGATCTTCTCCACCGATGTTTTCCCAATGCCGCGAATGGGATAATTAATGATGCGCTTTAATGCTTCTTCATCCCGCGTATTTACAATTACACGCAGATAGGAAATAAAGTCTTTAATTTCTTTGCGCTGGTAAAAGCTGATGCCGCCAAAAATTCTGTAAGCAATACCCATGCGGCGAAGGCTTTCTTCATACGAACGGCTTTGTGCATTGGTGCGGTAAAGAATGGCAAAATGTTTATTGTGATAATGATTGCGCAGCTTTTGTTCCTGAATGGTATCGGCTACATATTTACCTTCATCATTATCCGTCATGGTGCGCACCAGTTTAATTTTTTCACCATGCGCATTCTCTGTCCATAAACTTTTTGGCAGTTGCCCCTTATTATTTTTAATGACTTCGTTAGCAACATTTAAAATGCTTTGCGTGCTGCGGTAATTCTGCTCCAGCTTAATCACTTTCACATCATCATAATCCTGCTGAAACTGCAAAATGTTTTCAATGGTGGCGCCGCGGAAACTGTAAATGCTTTGTGCATCATCGCCCACTACACAAATGTTTTCGTTTACAGCGGCGAGCAATTTCGTTATCTGGTACTGAACGGGATTGGTGTCCTGGTACTCGTCAATTAAAATGTATTTGAATTTGTGCTGATACTTATGCAGCACTTCGGGAAAGTCGCGCAGCAGTTCATACATCTTAAATAAAAGATCGTCAAAATCCATTGCGCCGTTCTTGAAACAGCGTGCCTGGTAAGCTTTATACACCTGTGCCAAAGCGGGGCGGTTGGCACGCATATCTTCCTGCTGTAAATAATAATCTGTTGCATATTCATCAGGCCCGACTAATGCATTTTTTGCAGATGATATGCGGTTATGAACAACGTTTGGTTTATATAACTTATCGTCGAGGTTAAGCTCGTTTACCACTGTTTTTATAACAGAGCGGCTGTCGTCTGTATCGTAAATGGTAAAGTTGTTTGGATAACCAATGCGATGTGCTTCAGCTCTTAAAATTCTTGCAAACACGCTGTGAAAAGTGCCTATGTAAAGGTTGCGGGCTTCGTTGTTGCCGAGAATTTTTTCCACGCGCTCTTTCATTTCGGCGGCGGCTTTGTTAGTGAAAGTGAGCGCAAGAATATTAAATGCATCAATTCCGTTTGCCATTAAATGTGCAATTCGCGTGGTAAGCACTTTTGTTTTGCCGCTTCCCGCCCCGGCAACGATCATTAACGGACCGTTAATATGGGTTGCTGCCTCACGCTGCGGCTCGTTCAATCCTTTCAAATAATCCTGCATGGGCGCAAGTTAACTTCCATCCTAAAAAAGGGAATAAAAAATTATTGACACCCTAAAATATTTCAAAATTTTAAGGGTAATTTTCTGTTTACTATTCATTTGTTGATACTCTATTTAAAAGCAAAAAGAGTTCCTTAGCGGGATGCCGGTTTAGGGCCAGCCTTTAATGCATAAAAAAAGAGGCCAGCGGTTTGGATTGCATCAGCTTTAACAAATCTTCCCGCTTCATGGGTTTAACAAGGTAATCAATCACTGGTTCATATGTTAATGCCAGCTCTTTATCGGCGTTATTTACGGAGGATGTAACCATTACCACCCGGATGTTTTCTTTATGGGGAAAATCTTTCAAAGCGTTAAGCAGGCCCCAGCCATCCAGCACGGGCATGGTAATGTCAAGGAATATCAGAATTATTTTTTCTTTTGAAATCAGCTTTTCCAATAATTGCAGCGCTTCTTCACCATTTGCACAAATATGAGTGGGGTATATAATGCCCAGTTGTTTCAGCAAGGCCCCGGCTATTAAACTAAATATGGGGTCATCATCCACTATCATTACAAGAAGATGCAT
>JAEWBD010000231.1 GCA_023391315.1 Bacteroidota bacterium
CCAGTATAATGGGATAAGTAAATAAGTCGCCGGAAGCTGTTTCTTCATGTATGATCTTTTTTACCAGCTCAACGCCAATAAGACCGCCCAATAAACCGCCCAGGATTGTTTTGTTTGAATAGAAATAAAACAAAAAATTTCCGGCCTGTACTAATGCTGCGGGGGTTTCCAAACCACCAATTAACCTGCTGCCAATAAAAGCGCCCAGTGTTGCACCAATTATAATGGATAAACGGTTAGGCGCTTCAATTATATCGCCCCGCTTTCTTTTTAAAAACAAGTAGTACCGAAAGCCAATAAACAAACCTGCAAATTCAGTAATGGTATGCAGCAAAATATTACTGTTGCCGATTGTTATGGTTACAGGAAATTGCAGTTATGTTATTTTAATAGTTCAGCGCTTTTCAATCCTATCATAAAAGCCGCCGTAATTATTCATTATTACGTTCTCTTCTTTAAAAAACTTCATCGGGAAGCCCAGGTCAATGGCGCTTACTTCATCAAGATGCTGCATATCTTCTTCAGGGATGATAATATCAACCGTTTTTAAATTCTGTTCAAGCTGTGAAAGCTTTGTTGCGCCAACAATGGGAATAACTGACAGTGGTTGCTGCATTGTCCATTTTAAAGCCACATGTGATGGTTCAACGCCTAACTTTTCTGCTATAGCTATTACTTCTTTTGTAACCTGCTGGCTGTTTTCATTTAACCTGTTGCTGCCTTCTTTTATTCTTCCAAAATCACCGCGCAAATATTTGCCGGTTAATGCGCCGCCGGCCAAGGGAGCCCAGGGCGTTACCGTCATACCGAAATGTTTTGCCATCGGCAGCAATTCACGTTCTGGTGTGCGCTGCAATAAGCTGTATTCAACTTGCAATGCAACAAACTGGCTCCAGCCCATTAATTCTGCCATAGTATTACCCTTAGCCACTATCCATGCAGGCGTATCACTTATGGCAGCATAATTAACTTTGCCTTGCTTTATAAGATCGTCTAAACCACGCAACACTTCATCAACGGGTGTGAGGTCATCCCAGATATGCAGATACAAAACATCAATAAAGTCTGTTTGCAACCGTTGCAGGCTTGCTTCCACACTGCGCATCATATTCTTGCGGTTATTGCCGCTGGCATTGGGATTGGTTTTGTTATCATGCAAAGAATACTTTGTGGCAATCACAAAATAGTCGCGGTCGCGGGCATTTATAAATTCACCGATTATTTTCTCGCTGGTACCAAACTTGTAAATATTTGCTGTATCTAAAAAATTTCCACCTGCTTCTGCATATTTTTCCATTATGGCAAAGCTGGCTTCTTTGTCTGCACCCCAGCCGTTTTCCGTTCCAAAGCCCATAGTGCCAAGACATAATTCCGATACTTTTAAACCGCTCCTGCCAAGTAATTTATATTTCATTCGTGCATATTTATTTCTTCAGTCGTTCCATGAAACCTCGCCATGTATACTGTCTGCTTCAAAAATTATCATGCTGGTTTCATGCACTACAAAAATAATAAAGCATTTACAGGTTTAAACAATTAAAGCCTGATGAAAATGCAGAGATATTCTGGTCAATTAAGTAATGAAAGGCCTCATAATAAAAAAAGCCCCAAACGGGGCTTGTAATACTTTAAGATGCGCTTTCTGTGCCTGTATCTTCAGGCGCTGGCGCTTCTGGCGCTGGCTGAACATCGGTAGTTGTTGGTGGTAATTCGGGTTGTTGAGGTTCTGCGGCTTTAGGTGCAGCTTTTTTGGGAGCAGCTTTCTTAGCAACCTTTTTTGGTGCAGCTTTTTTCACAGCCTTTTTAGGAGCGGCTTTCTTAACGGCCTTTTTTGGCGCTGCTTTTTTTACAGCTTTCTTTGGTGCTGCTTTCTTAGCAGCTTTTTTGGGAGCCGCTTTCTTAGCAGCTTTCTTTGGTGCTGCCTTCTTTACAGCTTTTTTATTTGCTTTTGCCATGATGTGAATTTTTCTTTTATAGAAATGGATTGTAAGGTAAAAATGTTTTACAAAAAACAATCCATTAGTAAATAAATTTTTTTGTTTTTATAAAAATTTATTTATGCAGTTATGCATTAAATAAAGATTGAAGCTTTTTTACAATGTTGCGCCATGAGTAATAATCATAATATTGCCGCGGTGTATCTGCATGCATACTTTCATGATTGATTATTCCGGCAACAAAGGCAGGAACATCATTATCGTTTACCACCTTAATTTTCTCCCCGCAAACAGAAAGTTCTATGCCAGCGGCACCGGATACACAGGAAACAACGCTTACACCATAACCCATTGCCTCCACTATTTTTGTTTTAACGCCGCCACCTGTTATAACGGGATTAACGAAAATATCTGCCGCTTTAAAGTATGCATATACATCATCTACAAAACCTGCATACACAATATTTTTATCAGCATAATCTTGAAGGTTATTAAAAGAAGCGGGCAGGTCCCTGCCGCAAATAAGAAAACGGTAATTAAAAGACGGGGTTTTAAGTAATGCCGGGTTTAATTCATTCAATATAAATAACAGTGCATCAAGATTGGGTTTATAATCCAGTGTCCCATTAAAAAACAGCAGCGTTGCATCAGTTGGAATATTATGCTTTCTATATATGGCCTGTTTTATTTCAGGTTTATCAGCAGGCATTTTATCAATATCAATTCCAAAAGGCACCAATACCGCATTCTCTTTCTTTACCATTCTTTTTGCGATGGCAAATTCTATATCTTCCTTTGTTATGAAGAAAACTTTATCGGCATGGTTATAAACAGCGCTTTCATAAATTTTTAAAAGGCCATGCCACCACTTGCCAATGGTTCTAAAGCGCTCATGTTCTATATTGTGTGTGTGCACAAACCATCTTACACCAAGGCTTTTTTTTAAAACCCATCCCATCCAGGCCATGTAAGGATGTTCGGTAATAACATTCTTAATTCCCTTTTCCTTCATTATTTTTTTTATCCGCGATGCATAAAACGGGTTAATATACCTCCTTCTTTCCTTACTAAAAAGCGGTATCATGTTATAGGTTTCAGCAAGGTTGATATCATTGTCTTCAACTGACACCACGGTGAGATCGTTCTGCTCACCCAGGTATTTACAAAAAATGGCAATACTTTTTTGCCCGCCCATTTGTGCAGGTAAAATTTTATACGGAACTATGTCGAGTATCTTTGCCACAGGCGTTAATTATAGCCGCAAATAAACTGATAAAAAGTTATGAAAGTTGTTTATGAACGTTCCAAAAAATCATGCCGCAGGCTTGTGTGCAAGACTGCCCGTTAATCCTGCGAAACCTGAAACCAGTCCGCCTGTAAATGCAGTTACAAAAATTAATAACAGGGATGAACCGCCCAATGGCAGCAATGCAGCAATTTTTTGAGAGAGTAAATGGCTGTTGGCGTTATCAATAATCAAGGCCATAACGCCCCACAATAAAAACAAACCGAGAAAAGTGGCTAAAAAAGCAGCAAGCGCTCTTTGATGAATAAGCAAGGCGATTATAAATGAAGTAAAGGCAAAGCTCCACCATGCGAAATACAATGGCGCTGCATAACCCAGCAATGCCGTAAGCAAAACAACAACTATAAACTTCATATTAATTTTGAATTTTTTAAATCAGAAATCTTCAATCCAAAAGCCCGCAATTCAAATCATTTTTGTTTTGAATCTATTTTTCAAAGACCATCCTGCCAAGATTATCACCTTTACCGGCAATATCGTTTTTGCTATACAGTTTTATACGATAATACTTACCCGCTGCCCAGATATCTACAAAATTATCGTAATACCTGCTGCCGGGATTGCCGCTTTGCCCGCCGGGATAAACACCGTAAGCATTAATATCATCCGTTAATTCAACCACCATCCGCCAGCTTGGCCCATGATCTTTTTTGAAAGCATTTATAATATTCTTACCGCCGCCTACATTCAGATGCGGCCTGCTGAAAGCGGAAATTTTAAGCAAGTGCGTAATGCCGCCATCCTTAAATTTTCCCCAGGCCAATGCATCATCATCTTTAGCTTTTTCCAATATGGGTATAATACGCTTAAATGCAGCCGTAACATCATCTTTCAGCGTTTCTTTTTGAGGCGTATTAATGTCATCTGCAAATAATGCAACAGAATCTTTTAAAATACCTTTTACCAATGTGCCCGGCTCAACCGGTGGCACGGGCAAAGAAGCCTGGTGAAGTTCATCATCATAAATCCTGCTTATGCAACTATCCATCCATAAATCAAAAATAGTAGCGCCTTCAGATGCCGCATCGTTTACTAAATTCCACGATGCCACGGCGGAGAGATATTGCTTTTCTTTATCATCTAACCTGGCGTAAACAATCTGCGACAATAAAAGCGGAACAGCCTTTTCTGCCAGCAGGTTATAATTGTTGTTTTGCAGCTTTTCCATATCATCCGTAGTAATGTTTTGCATAGATGATAAATAACGGTTAATAAGCCAGCCTCTATACAAGGAAAAGTTACCCGGCGTATAATAAGGATAGGTTTTTACATCATAAGGCGACTGGTTGGCACTGCTTACAAAGCCTCTTTCAGGATTATACATTGGCCTTTCCAGGCTATCCGGAATATAATGCTGCCAGGCATAAGTGCTGTCAAGCCCAGGCATAACAAAATCGCCCTGCCTGTACCACAGTGCAGGAAATTTTCCTGCCTGGCGGATGGCAATATCACCAGCCTTATCTGCAAAAACAAAATTCTGTCCCGGGCAGCTAAATGTGGAGATAGCGTCAATATATTCATTATAATTTTTAGCCCTTACCAATTTCAGGATGCAGGCAAGGTCATCGCTTTCTTCGTGCGCCTGCCAGTGCACAGCATAATACTTATTTGTATGCAGTTTATCAGGATAACTTGGGTCATACATTACCGGCCCCCAAACCGTAATGGCAATATGTTCCGTATCGCTTGGCTTGTTTCGTATCTTAATTATTTCATTACGCAATTCTGCTTTGCGCCAGCCATCATTAAACCAATATTCCTGCATGGTGCTGTCGCGAAACTTTACTTCGTAATAATCTTTTACATCACGTTCTGCATTGGTTAAACCCCAGGCAATATTTTCGTTAAACCCGATAAGTATATTTGGCGCACCCGCCAGCGAAACACCATACGTATTAAACCCCGGCGTAGATATCTGCATTTCATACCAAAGCGAAGGAAGGTTAAGGCCTAAATGAGGATCGTTACATAAAATAGGCCGGCCGCTTTTTGTTTTGCTGCCTGCAACAGCCCAGTTATTACTGCCATTATTTTTATCAGGTTTTATGGCGGGATTTTGCGGTGAAACAACCGTTTTGAAACTAAAATATAAAGAATCAGTTGTGACCGGCGGCGTTGAAAATTTAATTGAATTTATTTTAGGCAGGGGGCTGGTTATAACCGGCTGCATAGAATCCTGCACATAGGGAAAGAGCGCTTCATACTGCGCTTTGGTAAGAAATGATTTTACATTGGTTCTTTCAAAATCTTCTTCATACCCCGACAGATCGTAAGCCATATATTTTGTAAGCAATGCTGTTTTCAGGTTGGTCCATGGTTCAGGTTTGTAATTAAGCAGTTTATATTCGAGCGGATAGTCTTTTTCTTTCAGGGTTTTAATATATTCATTTACGCCTGCTGTATAAGCATCACAGGCCGCTTTCATCTGCGGGTCGTTTTCCATGGCGTGCAGGGCTTTCTCTGCGCCATATACTATTCCAAGCCTCCTGAAAAATTTATCAATCTTTAAGAAGTTGGTGCCATTGGCCGAATCGCCCATTATTTCACTCAATCTTCCGCCTGCTGCATATACCTGGAATTCCATTTGCCACAGCCTGAATTTTGCATGCAGGTAACCCTGCACAAACCAGGCGTCGTTTTCGTTTTCGGCATATACATGCGGCACTAATCTTTCATCGAAAAAAACTTCCGTGGCGCCTTTTAACTGCGGAAAATTAAGATTACCATTAAAGGTTTCATTTGCAGGCTCCGCATTCTGCCAGAAACCCTTTTGCGGCGAAAGAAAAAAACCAAAACGGGGCGTTTTACTGCCACTTAAAGTTTGCTGGTTATCCAAAAAATAAATAAGCACAATCGTTATAATGGCAGCAATAACGCACCCGGTGATCCTCATGCAATGAGATTATTTAATTAATAAAATTAATACAGCTAAAGTTAAGCTTCAAGCGTTGCTTCAGATGAAATCTTCATATTCAATGCTTTGCTGATGGGGCAATTTTCTTCAGCATTCTTTACACATTCATCAAACTTCTCCTTGCTTATACCCGGCACTTTGCCTTTTACAACCAGGTGAGATTCTGTAAGCACACCATTTTCAAAGTTGATATTGGAAGTTGTTTCAAGGCTCTCAGGCGTAAAGCCGGCTTCACCCAAAACAAAACTTAATTTCATGGTAAAGCAGCCGGCGTGGGCAGCCGCAACCAGTTCTTCGGGGTTAGTGCCCGTGCCTTCTTCAAATCTCGATTTATAAGAATACTGTGTATTGCTTAAAATACCGCTTTGTGTAGTTACTGTGCCATTTCCTTCTTTTCCTGAACCGCTCCAAACGGCTGTTGCATGTCTTTTCATAAAGATTATTTTTTTGTTATTAATTTACGAACCAATTTATAGGTACAAATTATAAACAAAATTCACTAATAACAAAATATGATAAGCTGGGATGATTTTGAGAAGATCGATATACGCTGCGGAACGGTTACAGAAGTACATGATTTTCCTAATGCAAGAAAGTCTGCATACCAGTTAACGATTGACTTTGGCGAACTGGGCATTAAAAAATCATCAGCACAAATAACACAGCATTATTCAAAAGAAAATTTAAAGGATAAGCAGGTTGTTGCCATTGTAAATTTCCCTGTAAAACAAATAGCCAATTTCTTCAGTGAGTGCCTGGTGCTGGGTGTGTATGATGAAAACAATGATGTTGTATTACTGCAGCCGGAACGGAATGTAAGAAATGGGATGAAGGTGGGATAGAGAAGCTGTGCGGCTGTGCGCTACGGGCTGCAGGTTTTGAGCCGTAAATTATGAACCATAAAGCCAAATGGAAGAACTCTACTACACATATTATCAAAGCCCGATTGGCATGATAAAAATTGCAGGCACCGATCATTACATTGCTGAATTATCATTTATTGATAAGCCGGGGCAAATGAAACATGGCGAACCGGGCATAAGCGAGGTGATGCATCAGTGTACAGAACAATTAATAGAGTTTTTTAGCGGCAAGCGTAAAGAGTTTGATATTCCCGTTCACCAGCCCGGCACTTTTTTTCAGCAGAAAGTTTGGGGCGAACTATTGCAGATACCTTATGGCAAAACCATTTCCTATCTTGAATTAAGCCGCCTCATAGGCGATGAAAAAGCCGTACGCGCTGTAGCAGCCACCAATGGCAAAAACAGGATTGGCATTATCATTCCCTGCCATCGTGTAATTGGCAGCGATAAAAGCCTGGTTGGTTACGCCGGTGGCGTTTGGAGAAAAAAATGGCTGCTGCAACATGAGTTTAAAATTTCCCACGGCATACAAACACTGTTTGATTAATAAAAAAAGCCGCAGATGCACAAATACATTTGCGGCTAAATAATTTAAAACCGCTTAATGATTTTAATTCACCGGCGTCATTACCAAACAAACCGGTTTCTGTACATCAATCTTAACATTGGTATCCTGCAGCAAGCCAAAGTTTTTATTGATAACAAATATCTGAACGGTATTATTGTTTTGACTGGCAACTAATAAAAATCTTCCTGTAGGATCAACCATCATACCACGCGGGTTGGCATTTACAGCCTGGGTACCGTTTTCCAGCAATGTGCCGTCTGTTTGCACTTTATACAAAGCAACATTATTGGCTGCCCCGCGGTTAGAAGTATATAAAAATTTACCGTTTGGTGAAATAGCGATCTCTGCACTGCCACGGTCATTCTTATCACCTGCTGTTGTAGATGCGATGGTTTGTTTTGGTGTGAACTTGCCATCTGAATAACCATAAACAATAATATTGCCGGCAAGCTCATTTATTAAATAAGCTGTTTTCCCATCAGGGCTGAACACCATATGCCTTGGCCCAAAACCATCATCTACAGTAACATAACCGGGATCATTTGCCGGCGTAAGCACGTCTTTTGCATCTGTGCCATTAAAATTATATTGATAAACACGGTCTGTTCCAAGATCAGGAGAGAAAACAAATTTCTGGTCAGGAGAAAAAATAACCTGGTGCGGATGCGGCATTTCCTGGCGGGTAACGTTTACACCATAACCTTCATGGCCCACCAACTGTACATGCGGCTGCAATGAACCATCATCGTTTGTTTTAAACACGGTAATATTTCCACCTGCATAATTAGCAGTAATAACATTCTTGCCGGATGCATCAATGCTCACATAACAAGGTGCATAACCATCTGTCGGCTGCTTGTTTAAAAACGTAAGCTGGCCACTTTTTTTATCAAATGCAAAGGCGCTCAGTTCTCCGGGCTTATCGCCACCGTTCTCGTTTACTGCATATACAAATTTTCCATCTTTTGTAACACACAACCACGATGGGTTTTGCACGCCGCTTGTTTTACTTACAAGCGTTGCCTCGCCTTTATTGGGATTGAATTTATACACGTGAATGCCATCGTTTGCGCCACCATCTGTATAAGTGCCAACAAATAAATATTGAATAGGATTTTGAGCATTCAGATGCAGTATAGCAAACGCAGTAATTAATATTAAAAATATCTTTTTCATACAGTAACAATAAATTTTTTAATAGTTGTAAATGTAAAAGAAGATTAGAAAATTGACTTGTTAATTTAAGCATGAAAGTTATCAAAATAAAAGGGTTGCCTTTAATCAAAGGCAACCCCTTTCAACATCATCATGCATTTATTGTTTAATAAAAGCAGCAGATTGCGATGTTTCTCCATCAATTATTTTTATAAAATAAGTACCTGCAGCAAGTTTATTTACACTTATCTTATTAGCAAAACCGGGTTTGATTATACCCTGGAATACCTGTTTCCCGTTTTCGGCAAAAATTTGTATTACAACCGATTCTTTTTTAGATTGAAAACTAATATTAATAAAATCCCGTGCAGGATTGGGATATACTTTTAACTGATCATTATCTTCAATAAAAACGTTGGCAGTAGCAGCATTCTGACCAAGTAGTTTTTGTATGCTGAATGCAGCAATTTTCGTGGTTGACCATTTGCCATTATCATCTTTAACTCTTACAAACAAACTATCAGCGCCGGCAGGTATTTCGCTATACAATATTTTAAATTTAAAAGTACTGTCTTGTGAAACTGTTGCAAAAGTTTTTACCATTGTTTTACCAAAACCTTTATCATTCTTAAACAGGTATTCCACTGCAATTACATGAACAGTATCTGGC
>JAEWBD010000248.1 GCA_023391315.1 Bacteroidota bacterium
GGCGATATTGATTCTCCTCAAAAAGCGCTGGAATATAAAAACCGTTATGGCGTGGATGGCATTATGATCGGCCGCGCAGCCATTGGCTATCCATGGATTTTTAATGAAATAAAATATTACCTGCAAACAGGCAAACATTTACCGGCGCCAACCATTGAACAACGTGTTGATGTTATAAGAAAACATTTGCAGAAAAGCATTGAATGGAAAGGGCAAACGCTCGGCATACTTGAAATGCGCAGGCATTATGGCAATTATTTGAAAGGTCTTCCCAATATTAAAGAATACAGAACAAAACTGGTAACACTAAAAGAGCCTGAAGCTATCTTTTCTTTATTGGATGAGATTAATAAAGCTTACACGGGTATTGAATTACAGCCGCGAAAAATAAATATGGATGAACTGGCGTATAGCTGCGGTTAATATCATTCAACGTATTTTTTTAGAAGCTGTATAAAGATGATTTCCTGGATTTTAAATGATTCAAAAAGCATAAAGCTCTTGTGGATCTTTCCCCCGCCGCGGCGGCGGAATCCGCTTATATCTTAAGTGCAGATACCCAGGCCGGGTATGACGCACGACCCTTGTTGTATTTATTCAAGCCTCCTGAATTTTCAAATGCACTTAATGGTGTTTGACAATTTCTGTTTTAGATAGATTCTTACAGCAAATGCTTTTTTAAAAACATTAATCTTTCTTCTCAATCTTTCCGGTACCGGCGATCTTCTGATTTACCATTGCATTACCCCTATAATAAACGTTGCCAATGCCTGCAATATTTATATCAAGCTGGTTATCTACAAATAACCAGGCGTCGCCGCTGCCCGCAATTTTTATAGAAGCATTCTCTGATTTTAAATCATCTGCATGATAGTTGCCGCTTCCCGCAATATCAATCCTGGAATCTTTTGTTTCGCCGCTTAAATAAATATCCCCGCTGCCGGAAATGGACGAGCTTATAGTTGGCGTGTTTACATCAAAATGTATATTGCCGCTGCCTGCAATATCAAGATCAAGATGATCGCTACCTGTAAATTTATTAGTGGTTTTAACATCCCCGCTGCCGCTTAACCTGAATCCTTCAAGCTTATTGGTTGTTATATACACTTTTATCTTATCAGATGAGCGTATATTCACATCATCCTCTGTGCGAATCACCAGTTCATCACCGTTTACTTTTGTTTCAATATAAGGCAGCAGGTTCTCGTCGGTTTCAATTTTTACGGCTGACGCATTGCCCTGCGTGAGCTCAACATTGTAACTGCCTGAACATTTTATTTCATCGAAGGTTTGAACGGTCCTTTCCTCGGTTTTAATATTGCCATTGCCCTTTACGGTTTTATTAAACGGGTTATAACAGGATGCAAATACAGTAATAGCTGCAAATAGTATAAGGTATATTTTCATAGATAAAATTTTTTCATGCCGCTAAAATAAGCACATAATAAAAAATAGTGCTATACATTTTATAAAAGGTACAATGGATTGCAAACCTGCCGCCGGCATCTTTTAAAATCGGCTATCTTCGCGCATTCTTATGACTGAAAAGATTTTAATTCTCGACTTTGGCAGCCAATACACACAATTAATTGCCCGTGCGGTAAGAGAAGCCAATGTTTACTGCGAAATACTTCCTTTTAATAAACTTTTTACAATTGAAGAAACCATTAAGGGCATTATTTTAAGCGGTTCGCCTTTTAGCGTGAACGATGCAAATGCACCTGTAGTTAATATTCCTTCTTTTGTAACGAAAGTACCGGTACTTGGTGTTTGTTATGGGGCACAGCTTACTGCAAAGGAATATGGCGGTAAAGTGGAAAAATCTAACAAGCGCGAATATGGAAGGGCAAAGCTGCATAAGCAGATTGAAGATGATGTGCTGCTTGCCAATGTGCAGGATGATTCACAGGTTTGGATGAGCCACAGTGATACCATTACACAACTGCCTGAAGGGTTTGAACTGCTGGCGACAACAGCGAGCATTCCCGTTGCGGCTTTCAGAAATGCGAATGAAAATCATCCTTTATATGGCATACAGTTTCACGCCGAAGTTTATCATTCTACCGAGGGTAAAAAAATTATAAAAAATTTTCTCGTAAATATCTGCGGCTGCAAACAGGACTGGACGCCGGCATCATTCATACAGGAAACAGTGGATGCTTTAAAAAAGCAAATTGGCGATGCACATGTAATTATGGCTTTGAGCGGCGGCGTTGACAGTACGGTGGCTGCAACCCTTATCAGCAAAGCAATTGGTGAAAGGCTGCATGGTATTTTTGTTGACAACGGCGTGTTACGGAAAGATGAGTTTGAAAACGTGCTTGAAACGTATAATAATATCGGGCTGAATGTAACGGGCATTGATGCGAAACAACAGTTTTATGACGCCTTAAAAGATAAAACCGATCCCGAAGCAAAAAGAAAGGCCATCGGCAAATTATTTATTGATGTGTTCCAGCAAGAGGCCGCAAAAATCCCGGAAGCAAAATTTTTGGGACAGGGAACAATCTATCCTGATGTAATTGAAAGCGTGAGCGTGCATGGGCCTTCTGTAACTATAAAATCGCATCATAATGTTGGCGGCCTGCCGGAGAAAATGCATCTCTCTTTGGTTGAGCCATTACGCTTTTTGTTTAAAGATGAAGTAAGAAAAGTAGGGCTTGAGTTGGGCATTCCGCCAGACATGATTAACCGCCATCCTTTTCCCGGCCCCGGCCTTGCCATAAGAATATTAAGCGATATAACCGAAGAGAAAGTTAAACTGCTGCAGCAGGCGGATGATATTTTTATCAAGTCGTTAAAAGAATATAACCTGTACAATAAAGTATGGCAGGCTGCCGCTATATTATTGCCGGTAAAAAGCGTTGGCGTTATGGGCGATGAGCGTACGTATGAATATACCGTGGCATTGCGGGCTGTTACTTCAGTTGATGGAATGACGGCAGACTGGGCGCATTTGCCTTATGATTTTCTCGCCCATGTATCAAACGAAATTATAAACGGCGTTCGCGGTATAAACCGTGTTGTATATGATATAAGCAGTAAACCGCCTGCCACCATTGAGTGGGAATAGGCATTAAATTTGATTTTGCGATTACGATCTATGCATTCAGCTATTAAAAAAATTCTTCCTGCCCTGCTTTTCGTTTTTATAACCGGTATTTCAAAAGCAGCAGATACAGTGCAGGCGCCTTTGCGTGTTGCAATATTATTGCCTTTAAATCTTGATTCTGCTTTTAACGGTTATGAATACAAATTGAGCAACGTAAGAATATCCCAGTATTTTTTATCGGGCCTTGATTTTTACAGCGGTGTAATGATGGCTATTGATTCCTTGCAAAAAGAGAATGCCAACATTGAAGTGTGGATTTATGATACGCATAAAGCCAGCCAGTCTATAGAACAGCTTATTGTGCAAATGCAGCCTATGAATTTTTCGCTTATAGTTGCTTCTATTTCCAATTCAACAGAACAGAGGGCGCTTACTTCGTTCTCCGCAAAGAACAGCATACCGGTGATCTCAGCAACATTCCCCAACGATATTTACCTTGAAAACAACCCGTTTTTTATAATGGTAAACCCAACCTGGAAAACACATATACAGGCGGTATATAATTATCTCGCCGGTAATTACCGCGGAAAAAAGATTGTTTTTTTTACACGCCGCGGTTCACTGGAAGACAGGATTGCTGAAGAATTTAGGACGCTGAATACAAGACGGACACTGAATTTTTCTACGGTTATTTTACGGGACAATTTTTCTGCCGCCGATGTATTAAGCCATTTAGATAGTACAACGCAAAATATTATTCTTTGCGGAAGTTTATACGAAGGTTTTGGGCAGGCGCTTATAAAAGTGCTGAACGATAATGGAGAAATTTATTCAAGTACTGTAGCCGGTATGCCCACCTGGAATGGTATGGATGGAACAACAGGCCTGGCATCTGATAAAATTCAAATTGTGATAACCACGCCTTATAACTATGTGCGGGGCGGCGCTTTTATAGATAGTATCTCGGCAAATTATATGCGTGCGTACTATTCAAAACCAAGCGATATGGTTTATAAGGGATATGAAACCATATATCATTTTGTAAAACTCCTGCTTGCAAACCCGGCTTCTTTTATTAATAATGTTTCCCGGGATGATTACAAGGTTTCAAACGATTATAATTTCGAACCGGTTCGGTTAACTCAAACATCTTTTTTACCCGATTATCTTGAAAACAAAAAGCTATACTATATAAAGATAATTAATGGACGCATTACCATTAACTGATAAAAAAAGAGGCGGTTTAAACCGCCTCTTTTTTTAATTCCATAATGTTCTTCTTCTTTGTATTCTTGTTTTCATTCTTTGAATGTTCCAGAGATCAGCAGCACTGAATGTATTTTTAACTTCGTTGTTAATTCCGGTTGCTACTGTTTCTTGTACCTGTGATACAAGTGTGTTTAGTTCTTCATGGTCAAGATACACTTTCGAATTGTCTGTTTCGTGTTTCATAATTGTTCATTTTGTCAAAAAATCTTTCTATATAGCAGGCAATGCGAAAGAGCTAAAAAGCATTGATTTTATGCTTACCAACATATAAAATTTAATTTTTATGTTGGCGCTGCAAATATACGCACTTTATTGGTATAAATAGCCATTCAATCGTGAAGAAAATGATAATATATAAGTGGTTATATAAATTATGTAAGTACTTGTACAATGAGTTGCAGGTTTAGCCGGGCAGCCTGTTATGCAGTAAATTGTCAACCTTTTTAAACAGGTGGTAGGGCTTATAAACACGCCATTCAGGCAGTTCTATCAGTTCGATATAATGGTCAATTTTTTTCCTGTGAAAATCGTACTGGGCAGGTTCACTCATGTTTAATGCAACTACCCATCCGCCGGAATCTTCATTTTCTTCCGCCCATTCCTGGTAATAATCCCTATCGCCGCTATGAAAATTCAAAACGTTTTCTGTAATGAGAATGAACTTATTTATGCCGTTGCCCATCATCACATCAATCACATCCCGTTTTAATGTCATTATATCATTTTCAATAGCATCATTCCATTCACCAATCATTTCAATAATGGCATAGCCCAATTCATAATCTGCATAAATTATTTTCAGATATAAGGTGCGGCTGCCAAACTCATCCCATTGCGGATGTATGTAATAATTATAAACCGTTTGGGAATATTCAAATTCACTGTACATACGCCCGTAAAAGGGCGATTTCGGGTCTTCCTCCGAGGTATATATATGTCTCCAGTTATAAAATGGTTCTATCTCATGCATATTGTAAATCCTCATCCATCTTTTATACTAAATCAATTTTTCCCTGACCCATTGCAAAGCTATTTTCAATTGCTGTGCCATTGTAAGTTCGCTGTTGTCTAAAACAACCGCATCCTCAGCTTTTCTTAACGGGCTTATTTCCCGGTTGCTGTCAATATAATCCCGCATTTCAAGGTTTTGTTTTACTTCTTCAATTGTAATGGCGGGGTTTACGGCAAATAATTCCTTAAACCTTCTTTCAACGCGAACAGCAATATCTGCAGTCATAAAAATTTTCAATTCAGCATGCGGAAAAACGGTTGTACCAATATCCCGCCCATCCATTACAATACCTTTATTATAACCCATTCGCTGCTGCTGCGCCACTGCAAATTCCCGCACTTCTTTTATTGCCGCCACCTCACTCACCTTTTCGCTGATTATCATATCACGAATGGGCAATTCAATATTCTCATCATTCATGAATAAAATGCTTTGGCCTGCATCTATATCAAAAACGAATTCCAAGTTTATGTTTTTTAAAGCCTCTTTTACTTTATTTAAATTGGTATGTTGAATTTCATTGCGTAAAAAGTATAGTGTAATAGCCCTGTACATAGCGCCGCTGTCGGCATAAATGTAATGCAGCTCTTTAGCCAGTTGTTTGGCCAGCGTGCTTTTGCCACAGGAAGAATAGCCATCAATAGCAATGATAATTTTATTCATCCGGCAAAGCTACAAAAAAACTGCAACGAAAAATCAGCTTAATTATTAATAATATCAATGCCGGGGTGTTTTTTTGCATCAAATACAAACTGGCTGTCGTCAAACGAAGCATTTAATGCAATGCTGCTGAAATTAATTTCAATAGTCTCATTCATTTTGCTAACGACTGATGCTTTGGATATAAGGCTGGTGGATTTATTTATATAAAGTGTAATCTCTTTAAAGTTCTGCCGTTTGTCCAGTGGTGTTAATAGTACCTCGTAATTATTTCCTGCTGAAGAAACCAGCCTGATATTAAAATCTTTTTTATTGAAGCCGGTTAAAATTTGCGGTGGCGAAAATTCATTATCATCTTTATCAACCTTAGCAACGGTAACTTCATCCCGGCCGTCGAAATTCCATATCTGCAAGCCATTGCAATAAATTTCGCTACCATCCTGGTTAATATAATATTTATCACCCTTCATTTTCATACTGCCTTTAGAATTTGAAACCACCTGGTTTTGTTTATCTTTTTGTGTTAAAGAGAAGCTAACATTTATGCCTTTGGCAGACTTTATTTTAGCCGAAGATTTATCCAGGATGTTTTCTGCAGAATTATTATTTTGGGAAAATGCTGCGCAAAACGAAAACGTAAACAATACAAGAAAAAGTTTCTTCATAATACAAATTTCGACATGGAAGCGCTTCAATAGTTTAGCCGGGAAGATTTAATCGCCCTGATTTGCCTTATTTTTCTTTTTATTAACTGATATATTGGCTAAAACTGAATAACAGATGCCTAATTTGCCCGAAAAAACTATCTTTGCACGTTTTATGAAATTTTTACCTGGCATTTTATTAAGCTTATTGCTGCTTTCTTCCTGCGCCTCCAAGTTTGGTAAGGTTATAAAAAGCAAGGATAAAGAGTACAAGCTTAAAATGGCCGAACAATATTATGTGAAGCAGGATTACACTAAAGCGCAACAGCTTTACAGCGATCTTTTGCCTTTATATAAAGGCGATCCGCGGTTTGAAGATATTTACTATAAATATGCTTATACAGCTTACTATCAGAAAGATTACATGAATGCGGAGAATCTTTTTAAAACTTATGGCGAAAACTTTCCAAACAGCGCCAAGGTGGAAGAAACGGAATTTATGCGCTGTATGGCTTATTATAAACAATCGCCAAAATATGAGCTTGATCAGACAAATACGATAAAAACAATGGCGCTGCTGCAGGCTTTTATTAATACGCACCCGGATTCAAAAAAAGTTGCTGAAGCAAACGATATCATTGATAAATGCAGGGCAAAACTTGAATTAAAAGAATTTAGTAATGCCAAGCTTTATTACGACCTGGGATATTTTAAAGCAGCCGGCGTTGCCTTTTCTGTTTTAATGGATGATTATCCGGATTCCGAAAGCAGCGACAGTTATGCATTAAACTCCATCAGATCATATTATAAATATGCGGAGATGAGTGTGGTTGACAAGCAGGAAGAAAGGTACCGGAAGGTGGTGGCAGATGTAAACGATTTTGAACAGCGTTTTCCGCAGAGCAAATTGCTTGAAGACGCCATTAACTATAAAACAGAGGCAGAAAATAATTTAAAAAAACTTCAAACACGAAATAATGAGCAAACTAAGGAGACAACTCGGCGCTAATACGCTGAATACAGTTGAAACAAAGAGCCTGTTTGATATTAAATCAAGAACAGGCAATCTTTATGAGTCTATTGCCATCATTGCTAAAAGGGCTAATCAGATAAATATTGCTATTAAAGAAGAATTACATAATAAGCTGGAAGAATTTGCAAGCCATACAGATAGCCTTGAAGAGATTCATGAAAACAAGGAGCAGATAGAAATTTCAAAGGCTTATGAAAAAATGCCTAATCCTGCTATTCTTGCAACACAGGAATTCCTCGATGAAAAAATTTATTACAGGAAGAATGATGACGACCTTTTCCGTTAACAGCCTGTAAGTCGTACTTTTAATCCCCCGGTACATCGGGGGATTTTTTATTAAGAAACATGCTTACAGGAAAAAAAATTTTATTAGGGATAAGCGCAAGTATTGCAGCTTATAAATCCATACTGCTGGCACGCCTGCTTGTAAAAGAAGGCGCAGAAGTTAAAGTGTTAATGACGCCGGCAGCAAAAGATTTTGTTTCGCCGCTTGTGCTTTCAACGCTTACCCATAATAAAGTACTGATTGATATTTTTAATGAAGATAGCTGGGCTAATCATGTAATGCTTGGCCGCTGGGCCGATGTAATGCTGATAGCACCATTAAGTTGTAATACGCTTGCAAAAATGGCGCATGGGCAATGTGATAATTTACTGCTTGCCGTATATCTTTCATCAACCTGTCCTGTGGCAGTGGCACCGGCAATGGATGAAGACATGTGGCATCATCCTTCCACCCAAAAAAATATGGCTGCGTTAAAAGAATATGGGAATATTTTAATTGATGTGGAATCCGGGGAACTTGCCAGCGGATTAATTGGCGAAGGCAGAATGGCTGAACCGGAAAATATTATATTGTTTTTGAAAGAAAAGTTTTTCAGGCAGGATATATTGAAAGGCAAAAAGGCGCTTGTAACGGCTGGCCCCACATACGAACCGCTCGATCCTGTGCGTTTTATAGGTAACCATTCATCTGGTAAAATGGGTTTTGCGTTGGCTGAAAATTTATATGAAAAGGGTGCCGGTGTTACTGTGGTAAGTGGCCCTGTTCATCAGCAAACAAAATATAAAGGCATTAATGTGGTGCATGTAAATACAGCCGAAGAAATGTATAATACCTGTTTGCAGTTACATGATGAAATGGATATTGAAATAATGGCGGCGGCTGTGGCCGATTATAAACCGGCAGCAGTTGCATCAGAAAAAATAAAGAAAGCAGATAATAGCCTGCAGCTTGAACTGGCTAAAACCAATGATATCCTGGCAACATTAGGCGCCCGGAAAAAGAATCAGTTTTTGGTGGGTTTTGCATTGGAAACAAACAATGAAAAACAACATGCACTTGACAAGCTGAAAAAGAAAAATGCAGACATGATTGTTTTAAATTCTTTAAAAGATGCGAATGCAGGCTTTGGGTTTGATACTAATAAAGTATCCGTTTTTTTAGCCGGTGGCGAGAATGTTGAAATGGAGCTTGCATCAAAGAAAGAAATTGCCGGTAAAATTGTTGACCTCCTTATTAAAAAAATGCATGCGTAAATTTTTATTGATCTTATTAATGTGCATAACGGGCACTTTGCTTAAAGCCCAGGAACTTCAGGCTAAAGTGGTTGTGCTGGCGCAGCAGGTGGGCACTTCGGTTGATAAATCCGTATTTACCACTTTGCAAAACCAGCTCACTAATTTTATAAACAGCCGCAAATGGACTTCGGATGTATATCAGCCACAGGAAAAAATAAAATGCAATTTTATTCTTACCATAAAAAGTGCTGATGCCGATAATGTTTATAATGCCAGCCTGGCTATTCAGGCAGCGAGGCCGGTATTTAATTCTTCTTATCAAACAGCGTTGGTTAATTACCAGGATGCAGATATACAGTTTAAATATGTTCAATACCAGCAACTCAATTTTAATGAAAACAGGGTGCAGGGTACGGATGCATTAAGCGCCAACCTCACAGCCATCTTTGCTTATTATGCATATATGATACTGGGTTTTGATTACGATTCCTTTTCACCAAAAGCCGGCGATCCCTATTTTTTAAAAGCGCAGAATATTGTAAGCAATGCACCCGAAGCAAAGGGCATAAGCGGATGGAAACCTTTTGACGGGCAAAGAAACCGTTACTGGCTTTCAGAAAATATGGTGAATACCAAGTACAATAATATACACGATATTATTTACAGTTATTATCGCGACGGCCTTGATAAAATGTATGATGATGAAGAAAATGCACGGGCAAGCATACTGGAATCTTTATCATCACTGCAGGATTTTAACCAGCAAAATCCAAACACCATGATCGCACAATTTTTAGTGCAGGGAAAATCACAGGAATATATAGGCATATTTAAAAAAGCCGATCCGCAAAGCCGCACACAGGCATCACAAATTTTAGCGTCGGTTGATATTTCTAATGCAGGGGTTTATAAACAGGAAATAAAATGAAGTATTTGTTTTGTGTTATGTTAATGCTTGGTTTAATTGCCTGTGGTACGGAGGATAAAGAAATTCCTGAAAATGTAATGCCGGTTGACAAAATGAAACTGGTGATGTGGGACCTTCTCCAGGCCGGTAATTATGCAACCATACAAAAAGAAAAAGATACTTCGATTAAACAATTCAATACGGCTTATATGGCGCAGGTTTTACAGCTATATAAGATTAGTAAAGATGATTTTTTTAAAAGTTTCGATTATTATCAAACGCATCCTGAACTAAATAAAATATTATTTGATTCCATCAATGCTTACTCACAACGTAAACGTGGAGACCTTTATAAAGGCGATCTTCATAAAAAGATAGAATAATAACCGCTTTAGGATTTTTTTAAGTAATTTATTGCAACCTATAACGTTTTAATACGGTCTCTTTAGCAGAGATTCCAAAATCAAAAATCAATTCTATGCAAAAAATCATTTTGTCTTTATGTTTTATAGTAGCCCTTTCTGCCGCAGCATCAGCCCAGTCATTTAGCCTCGGTGGTAAAGTAGGTGCTAACCTCGGTAAGGTTGACGGGCAGAGATTTAAAGATGGCTATAATTTCGGTTATGTGCTCGGCGCCTATGCCGAACTTGGCATAAGCAAAACAATCGCCATACAGCCTGAACTGCTTTTCAGCCAAACAAATACAACTTATAAAGATTCATCAGATATAATACTAAGCAAGCCTGGGGATAAAGTTCATCTCAATTACCTTAATATACCGGTCTTACTTAATATTAATGCAGGCAAGCTGCTTACTTTCCAGCTTGGTCCGCAGTTTAGCGTGTTAATGAATAAAGATCAGAAACTTGGTGACGAAATAACTGATGCTTTTAAAGGTGGTGATGTAGCCGCTGTTTTGGGCGCACAATTAAACGTTGGGGTGCTTAAAGTATATGGCCGCTATAATATTGGCTTAAATAACATTAGTGATGTAACCAATTCTGATAAATGGAAAAGCCAGGCCTTTCAATTTGGCTTAGGCATTAAGATTTTATAAGATTTGTATTTTATATTGAAGAAAAGCATCATGCAGTTTGTGTGATGCTTTTTTGTTTGCAGCCGCAATCAAGACAATGCTTTTACATTTGTAAAATGAATGCTGTAAAACTTATTGAATGCCCGCGGGATGCTATGCAGGGATGGCATACATTCATTCCAACACAGCAAAAAATAAATTATATCAACAGCTTGCTGCAGGTTGGTTTTGATACCATTGATTTTGGAAGCTTTGTTTCGCCTAAAGCCATACCACAAATGGCCGATACGAAAGAAGTAATTAAGCATCTGGAATTAGGCGATACAAAAACAAAACTGCTTGCAATTATTGCTAACGAAAGGGGCGCTAAAGAAGCTGCTGCATACGATGCCATCACTTATTTAGGTTTTCCCTTTTCTATATCGCCAACATTTCAGCAACGCAATACCAACAGCACCATTGAAGAAAGTTTGCAGCGTATTGAAGCCATTCAATCCGTTTGCCTTCAGCATAACAAAACATTGGTTGTTTATTTAAGCATGGCATTTGGTAATCCTTATGGCGATATCTATAATGAAAATACTTTATTGCGTTGGGCTGATGCATTGGTGCAAAGAGACATAAAAATTATTTCGCTGGCAGATACCGTTGGTGTTGCAACACCTGGACAAATAAAGACCGCCTGCTCCACCTTAATTCAAAAATATCCTTCCATAGAAACTGGGGTGCATTTACATTCATCCACGCAAAACAGGAAAGAAAAATTAGATGCGGCTTTTACTGCCGGCTGTTTAAGATTTGACGGCGCTTTAAAAGGCATTGGCGGCTGCCCAATGGCGCAGGATGAATTAGTTGGTAATATGGATACACTTTATATGATTGAATATTTTGAACAGAAGAATACGATAATTAAATTGAATAAAAAAGCTTTACAGAAAAGCATCACTATCGCAAACGAAATTTTTATATAATACATACATGCAGTTTTTTGCAAACATCAATATCAAGCCACTTGAGCCTTCCATATCATACAGGGATAAGATTTTATTAATTGGTTCGTGCTTTACAGAGCATATCGGCAACTTTTTGATTGAATCAAAATTTAATGCATTGCAAAACCCTAACGGTATTTTGTTCGACCCGCAAAGTGTTTCCGCAAGCCTGTTATCCTATATCCAAAACAAACAGTATAAAGAAGCTGATTTGTTTTATTTGAATGAAGCATGGAATAGCTGGCAGCATCACAGCCGGTTTTCAAATATTGATAAGGATGCATGCTTAAATGCTATTAATAACAGCCAGCAAGAGGCACATGCTTTTTTAAAAGAGGCTGATTGGCTCATTATAACATTAGGATCTGCATTTACATATAAGCTTGTACAGGGCTCATCATTTTATGTTGAATCAAATGCGGTGGCTAACTGCCATAAAGCGCCTGCACAAAATTTTATTAAACACCTGAATACAATCGAAGAAATTGTAACAACCTTTGATACCGTAATCCACCGGCTTTTTTATTTCAACCCAAAGCTTAAAATAATTTTTACCATAAGCCCAGTACGGCATTTAAGAGATGGTGTGGTTGACAACAACCGCAGCAAAGCCAGGCTGATAGAAGCTGTGCATCATTTGGTAAATAAATTTGATAAGTTGTATTATTTCCCGGCTTATGAACTGGTGATTGATGTATTGCGGGATTATCGTTTTTACGATGTGGATTTAGCGCATCCAAATTATGCGGCAACACAATTTGTATTGGAGAAGTTTTCTGAAACCTGTTTTAATCAATCAACAAAAGAATTAGTTGAAGAAATAAAGAAAATTGTTATTGCCAAAAAACATAAGCCTTTCAACCCGCAATCATCATTACATAAAAAGTTTTTGCAGCAGCAACTGGAAAAAGCTAAAGATATTTTGCAACGGCACCCTTATTTGAATTTGGAAGAAGAGATAGAATATTTTTCAAAGGACTGATCACACATTCTGTGCAGTAATAGTTTTAACGGCGGTTGCGTCTTCCTTATTAAAATCAACCAAAACAAACCACGCGGTGGCAACGAATGCAATGATGAAATAAGCTGTTAATGCGATGTTTATCCAGGGTAAAACTTTATTGGCGCCAAACCAGTTACCGTAATAATAAATAATGCCAATACCTGCAATGCATTTTATAAGCTCCCATGCCAATGCATATTTATTACGGTTCATTAATTCGGTAAATGCATATACGTAAATAAAAATAAATGCGCCATAAATAAACATGGCCGGGCTGCCAATTTGTGCAAGGTTGCCAAACAGCCAGCTAATCAACAGCAGTAAAACGCTTAATTGTACCCAACTCCAGGCATATAATAATGTTGATGATGCAGGATTATATTTTTCAAAATTGTAAGCGTCTTCAATTTTATAAACCGGGTATTTTTCAGCAACATCGCCTGGCCGCCAGCCGGTTGGCATAAACCATATACGCAGCTTGTCTTTCCAGCTTTTTGTGCGCACGGCATCTTTTATCAATAGCCCTAAATGCTGAAAATTTATAGCGATGGGATTCCACGTGTTTACCGGCCTTGTAATTCCGTAAACAGGCGGTATATCAGGCAATTCTTCCTGGAAGGTTCCAAACATTTTATCCCATATAATGAATATCTGGGAAAGGTTTTTATCAATGTATTCAGGATTGAGGGCATGGTGCACGCGATGATGTGATGGCGTAACAATTATCTTCTCTAAAAAGCCCATTTTTTTAATATGCCTTGTGTGGTACCAGAATTGCGCAAATAATTGTATCGGCGCAACAATGGCAATAACTTCTGTTGGCACGCCTAACAAAGCTGCGGGTATTAACAGAAAAGTAAATAACCGGATGAATACGGAAATGCTTTGCCTTAAGGCGCAGGCAAGATTAAATTCTTCGCTGCTGTGATGCACCAGGTGGCTATTCCAGAAAATATTTATTTTATGATCAATCCTGTGTACCCAATAACCGGCGAAGTCTATCACAATAAATGCAATAATGTAGGTCCATACCGTTGATTGAATATTATAAATGGCAATCTTGTTTACAAGCCAGTCGTAAGTAAGAATGGTAATGCTTAAACCAAGTACATCTTTTGTTACATTGGTAATGCCGCTGCTGAGGCTGCTGATCATATCCATGCCGCGAACTGTGTCATTGCCTTTGTACCAGCCGTACCATTTTTCGAATAGAACAAGCAACAGAAAAGCAGGCATTGCAATCAGCAAAATTTTACCATAAGCTTCCATACAGCAACTATAATATAGTCAAAGGTAAAAAGATTAGGGTTTGAAGTAATTGTAATAAGCGGGAATACCCGTTTAAAAACAGCAAAATATTACGAGATAGAGGAATTAAAAAGCCAAAGAGGTTTGCTTATTCATCATCTCTGTATAAAGTTTCTGGCTTTCAAGTGTAAGTTTATCAAAATCTACCTGTACCTGTGGAATAATTTCGGAAAGGGTGTTTATTCTTCCTTCTACATCAAGGAATTTATTCAACACCACAATTCTTTTTTGCTCAAGCAGGCACCAGCCACTCTGGAATGTGCCCCGTTCGTAACGAATGGTGTAATTGCAGTCAGTAAGTATCTGCTGCAATTTATCGAGATATGCCTGTGAAGGTTTAACCATATTGCAAAGTTAAAAGCATAATGGCGGGGCAGTTTTGTTAATTTTCCACAGGTTGTTATTTACAAAAACGTCATTTTGTAGCCAAATGAAAAAAATATCAGCTATTGTAACATTTCAGCCGTTTATCCGTACAATAATAAATTCAGATTTTCGAATATTAATTTTACAGCTTTTTAAAGAGCATTTATGACCGAACGGGACTACAATGAGTGCGTTAACCAATATGCTGACAATGTTTTTCGCTTTATCGTGAAAAACCTGCGGCATGAGGAAGATGCAAAAGATATTGTTCAAACTGCTTTTGAAAAATTATGGCGTAACCTTGAAAACGTGAACGCAGAAAAGTCGAAAGCTTTTTTGTTTACGGTGGCATACAATCAAATGATTGACCACATAAGAAAAGTAAAAAGGATAAGTTTAAAAGATGAGTTTAGTGCAGAAACAAGAACATACAGCCAGCCGGTGTCGAACCTGAAAAAAAATTTACAGGATGCATTGAATACGCTGAATGAAACGCAAAGAAGCTTGGTATTGCTGAAAGATTATGAAGGCTATAGCTATGAGGAAATTGGACAAATTACAGGACTGAATGAAAGCCAGGTAAAAGTTTACCTGCACCGTGCAAGATTAAACCTGCGCAATTATTTGGTAAAACCTGAAAATGTGTTGTAAGCTTAAATTTTTTTAAAATGCAAACGATCAACAGAAATAATTACGAAGAATTCTTTTTACTGTATGTAGATGGCGAACTTGACGCCGCACAGCAGCATGCAGTTGAAAATTTCGTTCAGCAAAACCCGGATCTTACTGTTGAACTGGAAATGCTGGTGCATACAAAACTTATCCCTGAAAATATTTCGTTTAATAATAAAGAAGGCTTACTAAGAACGGAAGGGCATAACATTAATGAGACGAATTATGAGGAATTTTTTTTACTATACATTGATAATGAATTAAGCGCTGCCAAACGGGAAGAAGTTGAAAAGTATGTATTGCAGCACCCCAAATTGCAGGATGAATTTATTACTTTAAAACAGGCCGTGCTTGCCCCTGAAATAATAAGTTATGGTAATAAAGAAGATTTATACCGCACGGAAAAAAGGAGAATAGTTTATTTAAAAACTTTGTATTGGGCTGCGGCTGCGGCGTTTATTGGCTTGTGCGGCGTTGGTATATGGATGATGCAAAGTACTAATAGCAATAATATTCGGCAACCGGTTGCCGTAAACAAACCGGCGCAAACAAAACAACCAACGCAAAATACTTTAATTGAAAAACCTGTTACAACAGATAGCATTAAGGAAGAAGTAAAACAGGAACCTGTTATAGCAGAAAAGGCTTTGCCGGAAAAAACTGGAAAAGAAACTATTGCTAAAACAACTCATGTAAAAAAGAAAAAAGCTGATTCAGTTACGCACAGTTCTGAAGATGATATTATACAAAACAAACAGGATGAAGTTGCCTATCAGCCGCCGGTAATTAAACGCAGCACCAATAACAATGCTGCCCGGCAGCCAAAAGAGCCGCCTGTTGACAAAAATGATGTTGCAACCGGTTTGCAGCCAACCTTTAATCATCAACAAAATGATGTAACTGCTTTGCAGGCACCGGCAGAAGATGATGGCAAACTTCAAAATGGTTATAAAGTATACCAGGTTGCCTATAAAGAAATTAATACAAATGATGAAGACCGCTCTCTTCGCATAGGCATGCTCGATCTTAATAAAGATAAAGTAAAAGGCTTCTTTAAAAAAGCAGGCCGCTTATTCAGCAAATCAAATAACAACGAAACTGAAAATGGCAAACTGCAGGTTGCCAATTTTGAGATAGATACAAAAAAACAATAACAACGAAAACGAACAATACAATGAAACCGAGCATGATGATTTTTTTCACAGTAGGAAAATGCGCATAGCGAGGTTACATGAGACCATTAAAAAATAAAACTTGTACGAATGAAACGGATATTACTCGCAGGAATAATCATGCTGTCATCGCTGGTAACCTTTGCCCAAACCGATACAACCGCAAAGCCATCCACAGAAGATACGGTGTTTGTAGGCAATTTTATCATCATAAGAAATAATAAAGACAGGAATACATACAACGATAGTTTGCCGCCGAGGCGCGAAGATTATACGATCATCAATATACCAAAAGGAAGGACATATGTTAATGCGCGTCCAAACAGGCTCATCAGCACCAATTATCTCATCTTCGACCTTGGCTTTGCAAACTATAATGATAAAACGGTTTACGGCAGCCCTGAAGCCGCAGACTTTGCAGCACCGGGCATTGATAAGAAAGACCTCAAGCTCATAACAGGCAAGTCATCCAATGTAAATATCTGGCTGTTCATGCAAAAGCTTAACGTAACGAAGCATGTGCTTAATTTAAAATACGGTCTTGGACTAAACATGTATAATTACCGTTACAACAGCAATATTTCTTTCCAGGAACAGGCGCCGTATGTTATAATGGATACGGTTGATTTTTCAAAAAACAAGCTGTATGCCGGAT
>JAEWBD010000284.1 GCA_023391315.1 Bacteroidota bacterium
CACTTATGATTGCCATTATAGTGATATGCATATTAATTTACATCTTCTATCTCAATACAAAATCACTTATACAGTTTATGGGGCCAAAAGGAGAAAATGTAGTGAACCGCATTAGCGCCTTCCTTATATTTTGCGTGGGTTTGCAAATAGCCGTAAATGGCATAAAAGTTTTGGTACAGGCATAAATAATCAGAAACAATAGAACTCTTTAGGTTTAAGCAGTATTCGATTTATATAAAAGCTGCCTGAAGAGGCAGTTTAAAAATCATAACTAACGCTAAATTTATAATAACGAACCCGGTTATTTATTCAGCAGCCGAAACATCTTATACCAAACATTCACCGCTATGTCCTATTTTGCAATACAGCCAGACGGCATTGAACGAAGTAAATGCTTTTAATTTTGCAGGCTTCTGTTCTTAAATTTTTATCACTATGGCACAATTGATCCGCAAAGAAGATGCACTTGAATATCATGAAAAAGAAAGGCCGGGCAAAATTGAAGTTGTCCCCACCAAAGAAACCAAAACACAGCGCGACCTGGCCCTGGCTTATTCTCCGGGTGTGGCAGAACCTTGTTTGGAAATTCATGAGAATACAGAAGACGTTTATAAATATACAGCCAAAGGCAACCTTGTAGCGGTTATCAGCAATGGCACTGCGGTATTGGGTTTAGGAAATATAGGGCCTGAAGCATCCAAGCCGGTTATGGAAGGCAAGGGCGTGCTTTTTAAAATCTTTGCCGATATTGATGTGTTTGACATAGAGCTGAACACCACCAATGCAGACGAATTTGTAAAAGTGGTAAAAGCGATGGAACCCACATTTGGCGGTATTAACCTGGAAGACATAAAAGCGCCTGAGTGTTTTGAGATTGAACGAAGATTAAAGGAAGAGTTGAATATACCCATCATGCATGATGACCAGCATGGCACCGCCATTATATCGGGTGCTGCTTTGCTGAATGCACTGGAACTGGTAGGCAAGGATATTTCAAAAGTTAAGTTTGTAATAAGCGGTGCCGGCGCTTCGGCTATTTCCTGCTGTAAAATATATATAGCACTTGGAGCTGATGTGCGCAATATGTATATGTTCGACAGTAAAGGGCTGATTATAAAGTCCCGCACCGGCCTTGACGAAAACAAGCAGCTTTTTGCACAGGATGTGGAACCCCAAAGCCTTGAAGAAGCTATGAAAGGCTGCGACGTATTCATCGGGCTTTCCAAAGGAAATGTGGTGAGTAAAGAGATGCTGAAATCGATGGCAGAAAAACCAATTGTTTTTGCATTGGCGAATCCCACGCCTGAAATTGCCTATGACGATGCCATTGAAGCAAGGCCTGATGTAATTATGGCCACAGGCCGGAGTGATTATCCTAACCAGGTAAATAATGTGCTGGGTTTTCCTTATATCTTTCGCGGTGCACTTGATGTGCGTGCTACTGCCATCAATGAAGCTATGAAGCTGGCAGCGGTAAAGGCATTGGCAGCGCTGGCAAAAGAACCTGTGCCCGATATTGTGAATGTGGCCTACAACGAAAGCCATTTACATTATGGGCCTTCTTATATTATTCCCAAACCCATGGACCCGCGTTTGCTGGTTACCGTTTCACCGGCTGTAGCAAAAGCTGCCATTGAAAGCGGCGTGGCAAAATATCCCATTACCAATTGGGAAACCTACGAAGCACAACTGTATAAGCGCCTCGGTACAGATGATAATATTCTCCGCTTTATCATTAATAAAGCAAAACAAAACCCGCAGCGCGTTGTATTTGCTGAAGCAGAAAATATTAAAATACTGAAAGCGGTACAGGTTGTAAAGGATGATGGTATTGCAATACCAATTTTATTGGGTAATGAAAAACGCATACAAAAATTGATTGAAGAAAATAACCTGCCACTGAAAGATGTGCAGATTATTGATCCCAAGAGTGAAGAAATGGATGCGAAATGCGTAGAATATGGCGATATATATTTTGAGAAAAGAAAACGCAGCGGCTTTAATTTATATGAAGCGAGGCAGGTTATGCGGGAACGGACTTATTTCGGCTGCATGATGGTAGCGCAGGGCGAAGCCGATGCCATGATATCCGGCCTTACGCGGCGGTATCCGGATACGGTAAAACCGGCACTGGAAATTATAGGTATGGAATCCGGCGTTAAGAGAATGGCGGGCATGTACATCATGCTTACTAAAAAAGGGCCGTTGTTTTTTGCGGATACTACCCTCAATTTCAATCCCAATGTTGAACAGCTAAAAGATATTACATGCCTCACGGCAGAAGCGGTTAAAAATTTTAATATCAAACCGCGTGTGGCTATGCTATCCTATTCAAATTTCGGAAGCAGTTCTTCACCCGAAGCCAAACTGGTACGCAGCGTTGTAGAGCAGATAAAAGAAGAAAAACCAGGCTTTGTGATTGATGGTGAAATCCAGGCCGCCGTTGCATTTGACCAGGATTTGCTGAAAGAAAACTATCCTTTCTCGGACTTTGTAAATGAATCGCCCAATGTATTGATATTCCCTAATCTTGCGGCGGGTAATATTGCTTATCATTTAATGCAGGCAGTAGGTGGCGCAGAAGCAGTGGGCCCGGTATTGCTGGGCTTAAAAAAACCAGTGCATGTATTGCAGTTAGGAAGTTCTGTAAGGCAAATTATAAATATGGTGGCAATAGCTGTTTGGGATGCGCAGATAAAATGCGCTAAAGAGAAATAAGCCGGTGGCGCCTGATTTACCCGGTATATTAACCCCGGCAACAGATGAAAAATTAAAGACATTGCTAAAGCAAGCCATTAGAAATTTTGCTTTGCGAGATTCACATTAACTACTTCACAAATAAACAACACAGAAATCTGTATTATTATTATTGTTTAACCTGAATTGAAACAACCAAAATAATTTTTTGTTATTTCATTCTTTATTATTTTACTTTGTATTTCAAAGTACTTTTAAAAAATCAAACACCTTCGCAATGAAAGCACAAAAAAGTTTATCCCGGCCTGTTTTTTGGGTAGCGGTAACAACCCTGATTTTACTTGCCATACCATTTGTAGCCATGCAGTTTACCAACGAAGTAAACTGGAGCGTATCAGATTTTATTATTATGGGGTTGCTGATATTCAGTACAGGATTATCTTACGTATTACTTACAAGATCTGCTTCTGGTTTTACCTACCGCGCCGCTTTTGCGCTGGCTGTTGGTACCACGTTTTTATTAATATGGGCTAATCTCGCCGTCGGGCTTATTGGATCAGGCCCTAACGCTGCCAACCTTATGTATGCAGGTATTGCAGGCATTGTTATTATCGGCGCCTTCCTCTCCCGCTTTACCAGCAGGGGCATGAAGCATGTAATGTTCATCGCCGCTTTTGCACTGGCAATATGTGCCGGCATACAGTTGCTGACTAAAATGTATGCGTATGCAGGCAGCTCTGTAAAAGAGATCATTTTGGTGAATGCATTCTTTGCCATGCTGTATGCTATTGCCGGCCTGCTGTTCAGGCACATAGCCTTAAAGCAGCCACCTGTTGCAGCATAACTTTATACATGCATATAGATATACAGACTTCTTAGCAGACAGCAACAACAGCCGCCTAACCCTCACAAAGTAAAAATCAGCGGCGCCAAAAACTGATGCACTACCCATTGCATAATGCGGGCTGCATAATAAGCGTATAACAAACTCTTCTCTCTCTCATGCTAAAAACTTATTTTGCGCTTTTTGTATTTATAAACTGAATGTTTAACATGAGAAAACTCTCCTTGCTCCTGCTTGCTGCATGTGTATCCGCTGCTGGTTTTGCGCAAAAAGATTCTGTAACTGTAACTGATTATGCACGCGCCGAAAAAATGTTGTCGCCCAGCCTTACGCCATATATCTACAACAATGTGAGTTATGGCAGATGGATTAACGATAACCAATATGCTTATCAAACACGCACAGCCCAGGGC
>JAEWBD010000303.1 GCA_023391315.1 Bacteroidota bacterium
AAGCAAACCCATACTGGAACCAGGCCCCGACTTACCAGGCTGACGGTTTCCCCACCGGTTATGGCCGTTATCAGCAGGATGTTTTATTGCCATCATTTATTGCAGCTTATACAGGCAAGGATGCCGGTTCAGTTTCTTTAATCAATGAAAGCAATTCAACCATAAAATCAAACCCGTTCAGCGGAGTGCATGCACTGCCTAACTGGCGCATCACCTATACCGGGTTAACGAGAATTCCATCACTCGCCAATACGTTCAACAATATCACGCTCACGCACGGTTATACCAGCACCTTCAGCATGAACAGCTTCACCAGCGCATTATTGTATTATGATCCGCTGCATCTTGGCCAGCCTGCTTTTAAAGACACTGTTTCCGGGAATTACATTCCCTATTTCCTTATTCCCAATTTAACTATACAGGAACAGTTTGCACCATTAATTGGTTTTGATATCACCACCAACGAACAAACATCGTTAAGATTTGAATATGCAAAAAGCAGAACGCTGAGTTTGAGTTTGTATGATTACCAGTTGAGTGAAGTAAATAGCAGTTCATTTTCGTTTGGCGGCACTTTCCGGCAAAAGGGTGTGAACATGCCGTTTAAATTGCCGTTTATAAAAGCAGATCCTGATAAAACAGATCTTAATATAAGCCTTGATCTATCGTTCAGGAATGACCTGCAAACCAACAGCAGGCTGGATCAGCCGACCGCCTACAGTACCGGCGGACAAAAAACCATCAGCATACAACCTAATATTGATTATTTAATTAATAACCGTATTGACCTTAAACTGTATTTTGAACAACAGCGTATTATTCCATACATATCAACGTCAGCACCGATTATTAACACAAGGGCCGGCATTGAAATACGCATATCAATAGCGCCAAGTAATAATACGGGGAATTAATACCATTGTTTTTAACCCAGTTTATAAAAATAAATCGGGATATAAAGGACCACCGGGGTTAACGGCATACGCTGATAAATCTGTTATGTTTTCGGCTTCCAGCACTTTTTCATCAATAAAATTATTGCCGGTGCATACCGCGGCCGCTTTGCTTAAAATATAAAAAGCAGCATCAGCCACGATTTCAGGTTTGCGGCTCATTTGTATCAATGCATCGCCTCCCAACAAATTCTTAACCGCAGCGGTGGCAATAGTTGTAGCCGGCCAAAGCGTATTGGACGCAATATTATACTTTCTGAATTCTGCAGCCCATCCCATTGCCAGCATTGTCATATTGTATTTACTTATGGTGTAAGCAACATGACCGGCAAGCCATTTTTCATCAATATTTAAGGGTGGTGATAATGTAAGTATATGTGCATTAGCTGATTTTTTTAAATAAGGAAGACAGTGTTTAGTTACAAGAAAAGTTCCGCGGACATTTATGTCAAACATCAGGTCAAAACGTTTTGCTTCCGTATTTTCTGTATCTGTTAATTGAATGGCCGATGCATTGTTTATAACTATATCGATGCCGTTAAAATTTTTTACGGCTTCTTCAACAGCCTGCTTTATTTGCTCCTCATCACGAATGTCAACTTTTACAGGAAGGGCGAAACCGCCTGCGGCCTCAATTTCCTTTGCTGCTGTATAAATAGTGCCGCCAAGCCGGGTATCTTCTTCAACTGTTTTGGCAGCCACAATAATATTAGCGCCGCTTTCAGCAAGCTTTAAGGCAATGGCTTTTCCAATACCGCGGCTTGCGCCGGTAATGAATATGGTTTTGTTTTTGAATGATGGCATACATTTTAATTGACCATAAAAATAAAGATTTATAATTCCGTAAATTAGCAGTATGGAAAGTATGTTGCACCCGCCGAGAACAGCATTGGAATTATTTAAAATACTTCCTGAAGGAACCCGTTGCCAGTTAATAGACGACCATATAATTATGTCACCCTCACCCGTTTGGAAGCACCAGGATATTGTAGGAACGATTCTTACATCCATTAGTAATTATCTTAATGCTAATCCCATAGGAAAAGTATTAGGCGATGTTGATATTTATATCAACGAAAAAAATGTTTACCGCCCTGATATATTTTTTGTGGCTGAAGAACAAATGGATATTTTGGGTGATGATGGTTATGTACATGGCGCACCGCACCTGGTAATTGAAGTTTTATCGCCGGGCACATCAAAATATGATAAAACAAAGAAGAAAGAAATTTATGCAGCATATGGCGTAAAGGAATACTGGCTTATCGATCCGCAAACGCTGCAATGCACCGGTTTTATAAATGAAGGCACATCCTTTAAAGGGCTGTCATCTTCACAAGGTTCTTTTACAATTGCTTTACTTGGAATTACGGTGAACCTGCAATCCTAAAAATTCTTTTACAGCGGCTTCAGCTTCCATGCAGGCATCTGCCAGCGTATCATTAATAATTATTTTATTGAATTGTTGTTTAAAGCTCAATTCAAACACGGCTTTATTTAAACGGGTTTGTAAACTTTCCAGGCTTTCTGTGCCGCGTGAACTTAATCGTCTTTTCAATTCTTCCACAGATGGCGGCTCAATAAAAATGGTGAGGCAATTTTCATCAAACTGCTCAAACACATGTATGGCTCCTTTTACATCAATATCGAGCAACGGCACTTTATTATCATTCCATATACGTTCCAGTTCGCTTCTGAAAGTGCCATAAAATTTTCCTTCATACACCATCTCCCATTCCAGAAAATCATCATCCTGTATTTTATTATGAAAGTCTTCTTCGGTGATAAAGTAGTAATCAACACCGTTGGTTTCGCTGCTGCGTGGCTTTCGTGTGGTAGCCGAAATTGAAAAGGCAAGCTGCGGAATTTTATCCAGCAAATATTTGGTGACTGAAGTTTTGCCAGCCCCAGATGGTGCTGTTATGATGATTAATTTGTTTGTGTATTCAGCCATAAAAAAAATTGGCGTGCAAAATACGCCAAACAGTTATTTTTGCAGCCCATTAATCTATAACCCTTTGGAAAATTTGACTCCGTAGCTCAGTTGGTAGAGCAGCTGACTCTTAATCAGCGGGCCCAGAGTTCGAGTCTCTGCGGGGTCACTTGAATTTAAAGGCCGCTAAACAGCGGCCTTTTTTAATTTAGCCCAAAATAGTTTCTCTTACTTTGCACAAAATTTTTTATATGAAGCGATTAGGCACACTTATTCTTTCTGCTGGCATCGTTACCCTCACAAATACAGCAATGGCACAAACTACGTCAAAGAGTTTTAAGTTTATTAATCCTGTGAATATGGATATGCAGGTAAAACCAGGTGATAACTTTTATCTATATGCAAACGGAAGCTGGATAAAAGATAACCCGGTTCCTTCCTCCAAAACACGCTGGGGCAGTTTTGACGAATTGCGGCAAACAAGTTTAGACCGGCTGAAACTGCTTTGCGAAGAAGCTGCCAGAAACGCATCTAAAAATGATTTATACCAGCGCGTAGGCGATCTTTATGCTGCCGCAATGGATAGCGCCTCTATTGAAAAAGCAGGTTATGCACCTATAAAATCTGAATTGGAAAGATTGAATGGATTGTCAACACAGGAACAGGTGCTAAATGAAATTGCCACATTGCGCACAAAGGGTGTTGGTGGTTTATTATATGGCTTTTCTGTTGGCCAGGATGATAAAAATGTAAACGAATATATTCCTGAATTAAGGCAGGGCGGCACTTCTTTACCAGACCGTGATTATTATTTAAAAGATGATGCCCGTAGCCGGAATATCCGCAGTGAATATGTAAAATATATAACAGATATGTTTAAGCTGGTGGGCGATGATGAAGCCATTGCCCGGCAAAAAGCCCAATACATTTTAGACCTTGAAACGGCATTGGCAAAGGCACAATTAAGCCGCGTTGAAATGAGAGATCCCATCAAAACATACAACAAATTTTCTGTTGATGATTTCAGCAAATTAACCCCGGGGCTGGATTGGAAAAAATTGTTTGCTTCAATGAATGTAAGCAGCGCCGACAGTATGCTTTGCAACAATCCAACTTTCTTTAAAACCATTAATTCTTTATTAACCGCTGTGCCTGTTAATGTTTGGAAAGCTTACCTGCAATGGGCTGTTATTAAAAATTCAGCAGCGTATTTAAGCAGCGATTTTGTAAACAGGCAGTTTCAGTTCAGCCAGGTATTAACAGGCCAGAAACAAATTACCCCACGCTGGCAACGCATGAGTGCGTTGGTTGATCGCAATCTTGGCGAATTACTCGGCCAGTTATATGTGCAGCAATATTTTAATGATGCCGCCAAACAGCGTATGCTTGCGCTGGTAAAAAATGTGCAGCAAACTTTTGCAGACAGGATTAACCGGCTCGACTGGATGAGTGACAGCACAAAACAACAGGCCATTATAAAATTAACCGCCATCGTTAATAAAATTGGCTTTCCTGATAAATGGGAAACCTATCCCGGCATTGTTATAAACAGGAACGATCTTATCGGCAGCCTGCGCAGCATTGATGAATGGTCATATAACGATAATGTTGGCCGTATGGGTAAACCGGTTGATAAGACAAAATGGGGCATGACGCCGCCAACTATCAACGCTTATTATAACCCGTCCAATAATGAAATTGCTTTTCCAGCAGGCATTTTACAGTTCCCGTTCTTTGATGAAAAAGCCGACGATGCGGTAAATTATGGCGGCATTGCTGCTGTTATTGGCCATGAATTAACGCATGGTTTTGATGACCAGGGCAGGCAATATGCTGCAGATGGTAATTTAAAAGACTGGTGGACGGCTGATGATGCAAAAAAATTTACAGCACGTGCAGATAAAGTTGTTGCCCAATACAATGCTTTTACGGTGAATGACAGCCTTCACGTAAACGGCAAACTTACCCTTGGCGAAAATCTTGCAGACCTTGGCGGGCTTAATATTGCTTATGAAGCTTTCAAAAAAACAGAAGAAGGCAAGAGCAATAAAAAGATTGATGGCTTTACACCCGATCAGCGCTTCTTCTTAAGCTGGGCACAGGTTTGGCGATTAAATATCTTACCTGATTTTGCTGCACAACTCATATTAACCGATCCGCATTCACCGGGCATGTACCGCTGCAACGGGCCGGTTAGCAACATAGATGCATGGTACGCAGCTTTCGATGTGAAACCGGGAGATAAAATGTATAAGCCGGAAAACGAAAGAATTAAAGTGTGGTAACACTGAAAAAAAAGCAGCCTTAGCGCTGCTTTTTTTATCAATAAATATTAGCCCGGATGGTCAAGAAAAATTATTTTTAACTATCTAAAATCATATTATAAACCAGCAAAAAAAAATCTTCATTACATCTTACAATAAATGAAAAATTCATATAAAAAATAAAATTGCACTCATGAAAAACATTCTCATCCCAACTGATTTTTCCGATGCTTCCTATCGCACAATATCTTACGGAATCGCGTTGTCAAAAACATTAAATGCCGAAAAGATTATCATATACAATGCTTATCAGCCTTATATTTCAGAAGACCCCGAATTCAAGCCGGTCTTGTTAAATGAAATAGATATGTATAAAGAAGTGAGTGAGCAGGCCATGCAAAAAATAAAGGATACATTCCAGGAAAAAATTGATCCTGCTGCACAATTAATATGTGAGGTAGATTATAACGTGGTTGAAAGTGGCATTATAGAGGCAAGTGAAAAATATAATGCCGATCTTATTGTTATGAATGTAAGCTCAACGGGCGCACTGGAAAACCTTTTATTTGGTAGCACTGCAGTAAGTTTATCAAAACACAGTAAAATACCGGTGCTCATTGTTCCGGCTGAAGCAAAATTTACAAAGCTGGATAAGATATTACTGGCCATTGATCTTAAAAACACAAAAACCACTACGCCTGTCAATCATATCAAAAAGATACTGGACGTTACCAGTGCGAAATTAGATGCACTGCATGTTTTAGTTCGTGAAAAGGATACAGATAACGTTAAAGAAGAAGACATTGAATTTTTAAAGACAAATTTCGCCGGCTATGACACACAATATTATATTGAGCAGGCGCATAGCCTCACAGAAGGCATAAATGATTTTGCAGACAAACATCAATCAGATGTAATCATAATGATACCCAAAAAGCGCGGATGGCTGGAAAGTATTTTCAGGCGAAGTGAAAGCAAAATCATAGCATTTCACAGTCATATTCCTGTACTGGCAATCCGTGAATGATTATCAACGCTATTAAATGCCGCAAATATTAAACGATATAAAGCTGAAAGACAGGTTAGAGGCCATAAAACACTTTCACAACAGCGGTGTAACGAAAGCTTATTCGTTCAGAAAACAACAGCTATTAAAGCTGAAAAAAGCTATTCTTGAACACGAGGAAGAATTATATAAGTGCTTATATATTGATCTTAAAAAAAACAAAGAAGAAACCTGGGTTACAGAAACGGGTTTTGTAATAGCAGAAATAAATGCCGCACTTAAAAATCTGCATAAATGGATGCGCAAAGAAAAAGTATCAACCAACCTTGTTAACCTTCCATCATCCAGTTATATAATTCCCGAACCCCTGGGTGTTGTATTAATCATCAGCCCGTGGAATTATCCTTTGCAACTTTTATTTGCACCGCTTGTGGGTGCAATTGCCGCAGGCAATTGTATTGTATTAAAACCAAGTGAGCTGGCGCTTGCAACAGCAGCAGTTATGAAAAAAATAATTGAAACCTGTTTCTCTCCGGAATACGTTTTTTACATAGAAGGCGATGGCTCCGTTGTGGTGCCTCAATTAATGCAGGAATTTATATTTGATCATGTTTTTTTTACAGGCAGTACAATTACAGGCAAAGCAGTTTATAAACTTGCTGCTGAAAATTTAGTGCCTGTAACATTGGAGCTTGGCGGCAAATCGCCCTGTATTATTGAAAGCGACGCAGATATAAAAGTTGCTGCTAAACGCATTGCAGTTACAAAATTTTCCAACGCGGGGCAAATGTGCGTGGCGCCTGATTATTTATTGCTGCACGAAGCTATTAAAGAGGCTTTTTTAAAAACGCTTATTAACACGATTGAGCAGTTTTATACAAAAGATGCATTGGGTAGTGAAGATTATGGAAAGATCATCAATGAAAAACAGTTTAACCGTTTAATAAAATACCTGGAAGAAGGAAAAATTATTTATGGCGGGAAATACGATAAAGAAAATCTATTTATTCAACCAACTATTATAGAACATATCAATGTTAATGATACTTTAATGAAGGATGAGATATTCGGGCCGGTACTTCCTGTTATTACTTTCAGCAATAATGAAGAAGCAAAATCCATTATTCAAAACAATCCAAACCCGCTGGCTTTTTACGTATTCACATCGTCTAAGCAAAAAGAAAATTACTGGCTTGAAAACATTGCATTTGGCGGCGGCTGTATTAACAATGCAAGCTGGCACTTAACCAACCACAACCTGCCTTTTGGCGGCAGGGGCAAAAGCGGTATGGGGAAATATCATGGCAAATATTCTTTTGAAACTTTCAGCCATTTTAAAGCTGTAATGAAAACGCCAACCTGGTTCGACCCTTCATTGCGATACCCGCCTTTTAAAGGTAAACTGAATTTGTTTAAAAAAATAATCCGCTGATTATAACTTCTTAACAAAATCGCTTAGTACTTCTTTGTATTGTCCGGTATCTATTTCAGGCAGCGTATAGTTAAATGAAACCGCTTTTTTAAGCTGCCTTTCAAAATTATCTTCCTGGTTAAAAGTATAACACCAATTTTGAGCAAATAAATGTTGTGCAAGATACTCCTGCTCGGTTTGACCGGGCGTAGGAATAAAAAGCGCTTTCTTTTGAAGCGATAAAACTTCCATCACTGTTGTATAACCGCAGCGGCTTATTACAAACTCACTGTGTGCAATAGCATCCTGCATTTCTTTAGTGTTCAAATGATTGAAGACGGTGCAATTGGGTGATATAAATTTCTTTTCATTTTCGCCGGGTAATCCGCGGATGATAATAAATTTATCAGGTATTCCGGCTGCCAGTTCAAAAATTTTGTTTTCGAAAATAGACCGTTGCGGTTCAGGCCCGGAGATAATCACAATCCACTTATAGCTTATTGTTGCTGCATCTATCTTTTTTAATCTTGAAAGCGGGCCAATATATTTTGAAGGAATAGCGGGTAATTGTTGCGGATGGGAGAGCGCACCAGCAATATTTAACTTTTCATTTAAATCAGGTATCCAACATTCGGTAAAACGATTAATGAAGCGGTAATTATAATGCTGCAGCATCCTGTCAAGCCATGAGATGTTTGTTTGAATACATAGCTGATGGGTTATAAAAACACTGGTTGTTATGGTTGTATAAAATCCATAACGGTTATCTGAGATAACAGCATCAAAGCCGTATTTGTCATGCACTTTTTGTAACCAATTATGTTCAAACCTTATTGTTTTCAGAATTTTAGGGATTTGCAGTAAAATTTTGAAGGCTAAATAACGTTTGTTTTTTGAATAGGAAATTTCATACCCGGGCAGGTGTAAAAATGTAATACTTGGAAACTCGTTCTCTAATAATTTTTTGATTTTTCCTGGTGCAGCAACAGTAACAGCACAGCCAAGTTGCTGCAAAAATTGAATGAGAACAATGCACCTGGTTGCATGACCAAGGCCCCAATCGAGCGGTGCAATTAAAATTTTTTTTATGTGCAGATCTTTGTTCAAAAAAAAATTGTTGGTTTGCTTAAAAACTGTGTAATTTAGAAATTGCAAAATAATGAAGAGGGAATATAAACTGGGATTTTTTGTTATGATGCTAACGATATTGTTTGCTTTATCTTGCAGCCCAAGCAACCGTACCAAATGTGGTTGTCCTCCCGTAAGACGAAGTGTTGGGTAAAAAAATTTTAAAATGTAAACTCAGGTAAACTATGAACCCCCGCAATAGAGACCTGCTAGTACTTACAAAAAAAGAAAAATTAAATCAGCAAGAGCTTGAGCAGGAAATTGCGCTTTTGAATGATTTATTTTTCCGGGTAGAAAGCTCGGAGGCTTATTATATTGCTAATGAAGTGATTGATGTAAATCGTTATAAACTGATTACAAAACTTCATAAGGTGAAGCAAATTTTAAAGGAGCATAAGCATAAGCCTTTTGTATTTATCAGCAATAAAAATTAGGATCTAATCCTTTTCAACAAATCTATTCCAGCGTTAGCAGCGCTTGTTTTAATTCAGCCAAAAAAGGTTCTATATCATCTATTTTGCAGGTGCCAATGCTTAACCTGTACCAGGGGGAATTGGCAGCCGCTCCAAAAGCATAAAATGGAACCACGGCAAGTTTGGCTTTTCCTAATAAATACTCCGTTACGTCTGCCTGTGTTTCCAAAACACCTTCGGTTGTTTTTCTGCCTGCAAGATCAAATTTTACCGTTAAATAGATGGCGGCCTGCGGCGCTATAACATCCACATTAAAGCCTTCATTTTTCAAAGCCATTAATCCTTCATAAATCTTTCGAAGCCTTAATTCCAGTTGTGTTTTAAAGCTGCTGAAATGTTGCTGTACCAGGTTTTTCTGTGGCAAATATTTCGCTGTGGCGTGTTGTTCAGCCATAGGCGCCCAGGCGCCTATGTGACTTAAAAAGGCTTTCATTTTAGCAAGCACAGCAACAGGGCCAAAAGCCCAACCTACACGAACGCCTGTGGCTGCAAAAGCTTTTGAAATACCATCGATAAAAATGGTGTAGTCCCGCATCTCGGGGTGCAACGTTACCGGGTTATAATGTTTAATATCGCCGTAGGTAAGTGTCCAGTACATCTGGTCAAACATTAAATACAGTTTCTTTTCACCAGCTCCCCTCCTTTTGTTTTCATCAATAATAAGCCGGCATATTGCTGAGAGCGATTCTTTTGTAAGCGTGGTACCGGTTGGATTTTGGGGCGTACATAAACACACCAGCGCAGCATCTCTTATATGCGGAGCTATGTCTTCGGCAGTGGGCATAAAATTATTTTCCGGTGTTGCTTCAATTACACAATGCCTGCCTTTATGCAGGTTAGTATAATGATTATTGTTCCAGGAAGGCGCAGCATAAATAACCTTATCTCCCTCATCAACCATTGTTTTAAATGCAGTGTAGATTAATGGCCTGCCACCGGAAGCAATCAATATTTCAGAAGCTGCATAATCAAGCTGTTCCCATTCTTTCAGAAAAACAGAAACCGCTTCACGCAGTTCAAAAATGCCGTCTGCCGGGGGATAATTAGTATAATGCTCTTTATAGGATTCTATGATGAGTTCTTCCAGCGGCTTAGGTATGGGAAAAACGGCCGGATCAAAATCGCCTATTGTAAAATTAAAAATTTTTTCTCCCCTGCGTTTGCGTTCATTTATTTCATTTCCGAGGCGCACAATTTCACTGCCTATCATATTTTCTGCAAGCCTGCTTAATTTTTCCATTATGCAAAAATAAGGTTTGAAAAAAAAGTGGCCTGCATAAGTCCATTAACACATTTTAAAATGAGTAAGGGTTAATTATTAAACACGCTTTGCTATAGCGGGCTAAGTATTATTTACTACGAATAACTTATTTATCAATCAGCGGCTGCTTATCTTTTGCTGCCATTTTTTGTTTGAACTGTTCTATAGCGCTTTTACTGAACTCGCTTAAAATAAGCCTTCCGCTGATGGCAGCGCGTTCATGCAAAAACTCATCCCAATGGTCTGTGCCTTTCCAAAAATCTTTTTTCAATACCGCTACAGCCTCCGGATTAGCATGTGTAAGAAAGGTAGACAGTTTTAATACAGCTTCATCCAGGCTTGCAATATCAGGATGCAGTTCTGCATATAAGTTTCTTCGTTTTGCCCAATCGCAACTGCGCCAGGAGATGGCATCAATGGCTAATTGGCTAAAAGCCGAAATATTAATTTTACGTTCAATAACGGGCCCCACTACAAACGGACCAATACCAATTGCAAGCTCGCTTAATTTTACATCGGCGCCCGAAACGGCAATAGCATAATCGCAGGCAGCCACCAGGCCAACACCACCACCGATGCATTTACCATGAACCCTTGCTATAACTATTTTAGGGCATTTGCGAATAGCATTAATAACATTGGCAAAGCCGCTGAAAAAATGAGCACCCTCAGCCTCTGTTTTAATGGCGGCAAGCTCATCAAAAGAAGCGCCTGAACAAAATATATTACTGCCGGCGCTACGTATTACAATCACTTTACAGTCATCATCGTGGCCGGCAATATGAATGGATTTGGCAAGCTCATCCAAAATTTTATATGGCAACGAATTTCCCCGCGGATGAAAAAACTCTATGGTTGTAATGCCCTGGTGCGTTTCGGTTTTTACATAACCTTCCTGTATTTCGTGTATCATAATGGCAATAATTTGAAGTAGTAAAGTAAGAAAAAATACTATACGCAAATGTTATTAACTGAAGGTGAGACATACATTTTTTGCTTTACCTTCAACAAAAAAGCTGCAAAAATTTTGCAGCTTTTTTGTTGAAATGAAGGAGTTATTATACCGCATCAGATAATGAGCTGAATGTAAAGTCTCTTATTTTCATTGGCGGTATTAAAGCATGAATACCGGATTCGCCACTTACCGCTCTTTCGGGAATGCCCAGCGCTTCTATATTATTCAGCATAATAACAGGGCTTTCGTTAAACCTGAAATTTTTTACAGGATATTTTATTTGCCCGTTTTCAATATAAAAAGTACCATCTCTCGTAAGCCCGGTTTGCAATACGGTTTGCGGATCTACTTCGCGTATATACCAAAGCCTTGTAACCAGAATGCCTTTTTCTGTGCCTTTTATTAAATCTTCCAGCGATTGTGTGCCGCCTTCCATTACAATCGCATCAGGCTGTGGCACTGCTTTAACGCCTTGTTTCTGCGCCCAGTAACGTGAATAAAACAGGTTTTTCATTACACCTTTATCTACCCAGGTCACTTTTTCCTGCGGCCTGCCATCGCCCGCCCAGGTGCTTGTGGGAAGATCAGGATTCCACGGATCTGAATAAATGGTTACGCGCTCATCCACCAGCTTTTCACCCAGCCTCGTGCCGCCGCCTGCCTTGCTCATAAAACTCCTGCCTTCATCGGCACTTCTTCCATCCATATTAAAAAACATGGTTTCGAGCAAAACAATAGCAGCCGTTGGTTCCAGGATCACCGTATATTTTCCCGGTTCCAGCGCCTTTGCATCAACAGAACCTGCGGCTTTTTTTGCAGCTATGGTGGTAAGGTTTTTTACATCCAGTTTTGAAACATCATTATAACCTTTGGAAGCATAGCCCGAACCCTTGCCGTCCTGCGTACGTAAGGTGAGATTGAAATTTATATTGGTAGCCGTGTTATAGGCAAACAATCCTTTTGAATTCATCATAGCAGAATAGCCTGCGCTATTTTCCAGGAAGCCTGCAGCAATTAAATTGTTGTCTTTTGAAATCTGCAGGCTTTGCGCAACCGCATCCGTTCTGAATTTTGGATTGATGGCTGCCGTTGTATCCACATAGGTTTTTGAAGGTGCGGCATATTGTTGCGGGCCGAGAATAGAAACGTATTCAGGATTTTCCGGCGCAAGCTGTGCCAGCTCTTCGGAGCGCCTTACCACTTTTTCAAGCGATCCATCATCAAACTCATTAATGGTAGCCACACCAAGTTTTTTTCCGTAAGCTGAACTTACTACAAGTGTGCTTTGCGTAACGCCGCCGCTTGTTGATACAGCATTGCGTGCATAGCGTATATTACCGCCATCGCTGCTGCCAATATTCACTTCGCACTCGTCAGCCTTTGAATAGCTTAATACTTTTTGCAAAAGTGTTTTTGCTTCCTGTTCTGTAAGTATTGCCATATTAAATTATTTTGTCCCTTTCCTTAAGGGAGTTGAAATACTATAAAATTTTCGTGCGGGATATATATTGATTTGTTTATTGAATTACTGATCGTCCCTCACATATCAACTTATTCACTAATCAACTTATCAACTAATTCCCGCTATATTTTTCTTGCGGTGTTAATGACATTTACACCATTAAACCTTGCAGTGGAAGCACCATGCGAAACAGCGCTTGACTGTGATGGCTGGCCTTTTCCATCAAAGAAAGATCCGCCGAGGCGATAATCTTTTTCATCAGCTACGGCAACACAGGAATTCCAAAATTCCTGCGTGTTACTCTGGTAAGCTACATCCTTCAGCATGCCTGCAATTTTTCCATCTTTTATTTCATAAAATAACTGGCCGCCAAACTGGAAATTATAACGCTGCTGATCAATAGAAAATGAACCGTCGCCGATAATGTAAATACCTTTCTCTACATTTTTTATCATGTCTGCCACAGCCAGCGGCGTTTTACCTGGAGCCAGCGACACGTTCGGCATACGCTGAAACTGAACAGAACTCCAGTTGTCTGCATAACAGCATCCCTGCGATGCATTCAATCCAAGTATATGTGCCTGGTCGCGTATGGTTTGATAATTTACAAGTATGCCTTCTTTTATCAAATCCCATTTTTGTGTGGCAACGCCTTCATCATCATAACCAACAGCACCAAGTGAACCGGGTTGTTTTTTATCGGCAAAAATGTTTACGTTTTTACTACCGAATTGAAAGTTCTTCGATTGCCATTTATCCAGTGTAAGAAAACTAGTTCCGGCAAAGTTGGCTTCATAGCCCAACACGCGGTCAAGCTCTGTAGGATGTCCGACAGATTCATGAATAGTTAACCATAAATGCGAAGGATCGAGAATAAGGTCATATTTACCTGCCTCAACTGATTTGGCTTTTAGTTTTTCGCCGGCCTGTTGACCGCCAAGCTTCGCATCTTCAATCATATCATACCTGTTGCGGTATAATGTGGTTTGACTGCTGATTTTTTCCGCTGCTGACGGCACCACATATTCATAGCCCATACCACGCGGCGCACTTAATGCATTGCGTGTTTCAAACTTGCCGGTTGTTGCATCAATTTTCGTAATAAAAAATGTTGGCCATATACGGTGAATATCCTGGTCGATATAACTGCCATCTGTTGATGCAAAATATTTTTGTTCATTCACCAAAAACAAAATAGAGTTGATGTAATTAGCGCCGGCCTGCATTGCCGCTGAGTTCACGCCCATTAACAGGTCAACCTTTTCTTTTACCGGCACTTCAAATGCATTTTTTTCAATCGGTGTTTTCCAGCTTACCTCGCCATAACCTTTTTGCGGCGCAAGCTGCACCGGTTCGGTAAGTAACCTTGCATTTTCTTTTGCAATGGCCACTGCCAGCTCCGCTGTTTTAGCAATGCTGTCTTTATCCATATTATCCGTAGCAGCAAAGCCCCAGCTTCCATTGGCAATTACGCGAACACCAATGCCATATGATTCCGTGTTTACGATATTCTGCACTTTGTCTTCACGGGTTACCACAAACTGGTTAAGATAGCGGCCAATGCGCACATCTGTGTAGGTGGCGCCCTTGGTACGTGCTGCATTCAGAGCAACGTCAGCCAGTTGTTTTTTAAGTGCTGTATCACCGGGATCCCATGGCCGGTCAAGTGGTACAGCATTACCGATTATCGGGATATTGGCAAGCATGGAAGCACCAATACCCATTCCGGCTACCTGTAAAAAATTTCTGCGTTTCAAATGGAATTATTTTGAGGTGAAAAATCTTTATGTCTCTTTAGCTGTAAGTTTTAATAATAGCAAGATAAGGCAGGCGATGTATATATCATTAAAGTTTTTTGATGAAAGGTTGCTGACTTATTTTTTGGGCTAAAGAAACCGGTTACTGTATTAAACGCCCTCATTTTCTTAAGGCCACAATCTTCAAATAATTAAAAAAGAAGCCCATATAAAGGCTTCTTTTTTATAGCCGGAGAAACTTTGCGTTACAGCGGGAAAACCTTCCTGCCATGCACTTCGTTTATCACCTGTGCAACGCAACCATAAAATGCAGCGCCACCGCATACAATACCTTCGTAACCGGCAATTGTATGTAAGGACTTATTACCCGTAAAATCACTCAAAGCCAGCAGGAAGAACAATACAGTAAGCGTAAAGAAAACCACCTGTAATAAACGGTTCAACTTTAATGTGCCGATGAACATAAAAAGCGTGAATATGCCCCATAATAATAAATACCATGCAACTGCTGTTTCACTGGATTTATATTCAGCGCCAAAAGATGTTTTGGGGATAAGCCATATAGCCACCAGCGAGAGCCAGAATGAGCCGTAAGCCGTAAATGCGGTTGCGCCAAAGGTGTTATTCTTTTTCCATTCCTGCAGGCCGGCAAATATTTGTGCAATGCCACCCATAAAAATACCCATGCCCATTATCATACTGTCAAGCTCATAAATGCCGGCATTATGAATGTTGAGCAAAATAGTGGTCATACCAAAGCCAAGAAGGCCAAGCGGCGCAGGATTACCCGTATTGTCTTTAATGATAATTGTTTGTGGAGAAGCATCGTTAGTTGAATTCATGCAGCAAGTTTAAAGATTAAAAATAAAGGTTTAAAAATAATGAGGAAGTTTAAAATTCAGCATAATCAATCAAACATCTTAAAAAATATTTGAAGAATGAGATACGCATTCTTTTGAGGCTTTTCCACCTCTGTTCATAATCTTATAACCGCATATATAATTTTCTGTTTGTAAATTGGGACAAACATATTTATATGCGATGGAGAAGATTTAACGGTGAAACCATTCACATGCCTATTAAATCGGCTGTAGAAGATGCCATTAAACGCGAGCACGATAAAGGCGTGCATTTAAAAGTTTGTATTGGCACCGACAGCCAGGTAAAGGGCAGTGAAACGGAGTTTGCCACTGTAATTGTTTTTTTGCGGGAGCATAGCGGCGGCTTTATGTTTATTCATAATGAAAAAACCAAGCAACGCTATAATATTAAAGAACGCATGCTGGTTGAAGTGGCCAAAAGCATTGAAGTGGCTTATGAGCTTTGCAATCTTTTTATTCAGTATGATGTTGACATGGAAGTGCATGCCGACATTAATACCAATCCTCATTTTAAAAGCAATGATGCCCTGCGTGAAGCAATGGGTTATATAATGGGGATGGGCTTCGCTTTTAAAGCAAAACCTGAAGCATTTGCAAGCAGTTGTTGTGCAGATAAGGCCTGCAACTAACTATTCTTCCAGGCATTAATAAAGCTGTATTAAAGCACCGCTGATTCCGGACGTTCTCCGGAACCAATAATTCTTACGCTGCTAATTTTCCTGAAATCATATAATTCTTATCCTATCCTTGCGTTGATCTTTTAATAAAAGCAAACCTATAAATTTATCTCCCCTTCATTATCCCAGTTCTTCTTCACGGTTAATTTACGTGGCAGGCGTATTACAATTTCAGGTTGACGCTTAAGTTCAAAACTTCCGGGCGTCCAGGTAAGATTTTTATCTTCATCATATAAAATGCGCAATTCATAATCACCAGGCTTATACAGTTTGCGGTAAAACTCGGTACTGGTTAATGCAGCAGAATCAACCACCTTGTCGTTTTGCGTAAACTGCAATACGGGATTAAGGTTTAAATCGATTGCGGGGAAACGCAAACGCACACTTCCATATTCACTTTCCGGCGCAGTTTGAAATTTAATGGTATCAGTTTTTGCCAGCATTTTACCGCTGCTGTCAACAAAAGCATCCTGCTGAATCACCAGCCGGAAATACTCGCCTTCTTTCCATGGATATTCAACCGTGAATTTTTTAAAAGAAGTGTCGGCAACAATCCTGTAATTGCTTAGCGGCTTAAAATTACTATCGGTCAAAACAATCTTAGACGAATCAAACGTTGCCAGTTTCTCCTGGAAATTTATATCAAGATTGCTTAATAAATCCTGCCGCCCGTTTTCCAGTGCCACGGCATATTTTATAGCTTTGGATGTATCATTTGATCTTCTTTTCGGTGGCTGATTAGTAGATTGCTGTTGCCCAAAGCCTTCATCCGTTTTACCCGGCTTATATTCATTGTAGGCATATAATACAACAGGCTCTGCAGAAGCATCACTGTCAATTGTTACCGGCTCTTCTGCAAAAGCAAACAGCTTGGTACTGTCGTCGTAACGTTTTGTATAATCGTTTGGCAATGCATATACAGCATATTTTCCATAAGCCACATATTTAAAATTAAAACGCCCTGCACTGTCAAGCGTTGTATAATAATCAGGCCTGAGTTTTTTAACAGCCGAATCATTGAGGTTGCTGTGTAGCACAACAATTAATGTGGAATCGGTTTTTCCTGTTTCGGCCAGTTGCACTTTGCCACTCAGCCTTCCATCTGTAAGATGATCGCCGGTTGAAAAAACGTAAACAAAATTCTTGGCAACATTCCCTTCATTATTATCTTTTAATGCCCTGCCAAAATTTATGGAATAAGTAGTATTAGGTTTAAGTGAATCTTTCAGCCGGATAGTTATATCTTTTAAATGCGCCATAATTATCGGCGCTATCTCAGGG
>JAEWBD010000406.1 GCA_023391315.1 Bacteroidota bacterium
TCAGTAGTACCCACCAATACATGGTCGTGCCATGGAACAGCGAATAATACCCGTCCATCTGCCGTTTCGGGGATCATGAGGGCGGCCTCACTGTTTAAAAAAGATTTATCAAAAACGAGGTGCACTCCCTGGCTTGGCCGGACTATGGGCTTTTTACCGGGTGTATCGAGGCATAAAATATCATCTACAAACACACCGGTTGCGTTAATAACTGTTTTGGATTGAAGCTGGTAAGTACGCCCTGTTTCAACATCAGTGGCAACAACACCGCACACTTTACCGTTTTCATTAAGTACCCGGTTTACCTTACAATAGTTAATTACAACACCGCCGTTGGCAACACTGGTTTCTGCAAGATTTACGGCGAGCCTGGCATCGTCAAACTGGCCGTCGTAATATTCTATACCGCCCAATAATTTTTCATGCCTGATGCCTGGCATAATACCCGCCATTTTATTTTTACTGATGTATTTTGAACGGCCAAAACTGAAACGCCCGGAAAGCCAGTCGTATAACTTCAACCCGGTGAGATATTTAATTTTATCCCAAAGGCTGTAACAGGGGATGATGAAAGCCTGCTTTTTTACGATATGCGGGGCATTTTTCATTAGAATTCCTCTTTCGCGCAAGGCATCATACACCAGTTTTATATTGCCCTGTGCCAGGTAACGAACACCACCATGTACCAGCTTGGTACTGCGGCTTGATGTTCCTTTGGCGAAATCTGACTGTTCCAACAATAAAGTTGAGTAACCCCTGCTGGCTGCATCCACGGCTACTCCCAAACCTGTAGCGCCTCCGCCTATTATAATTACATCCCAAATTCCCTGATCTTCCAATCTCCTTAATGCCTTTTTACGATTCAGAAGCCCGTTTTCTTCCCGCATCAGTCAATTTCTTTTAGTTTCGTTTAACTTCCATTTATGAATATTTCGGAATAAAAATAGGATAAAAAAGAAATCAAAGGAAAATATTTTTTTATAAAAAGAAACTAACAGTTGGTATTATTGATTATTGATATGCCTGAAATATTACTTATATTTAGCCTTTAAATTGTATGAACAGTACAGAGAGACATCAGCTTATTCTTGAGAAATTGCACCAGGAAGGCGACCTGAATGTGATCAGCCTATATAAAGAACTAAAGGTAAGCCGCGTAACCATAAGAAAGGATTTGAAACTGCTGGAAGAAAAAGGCCTTCTCTTTCGTACGCACGGAGGGGCCACCCTGAAAAACCCTTATACAATCGACAGGCCGGTAAATGAAAAAGAGAAATTACAATCTGCCGAAAAATCTAAAATTGGCGCTGCCGCGGCCCGGCTTATTGATGATAATGATTCCATTATTATCGCTTCCGGCACCACTGTGCTGGCGCTTGCCAAAAAAATTCAGAACAAAAAAAATCTCACTGTTATAACGGCTTCTTTAAATGTAGCCCTGGAACTATTAAAGCAGCCGGATATTGAAGTGCTGCAGTTAGGCGGCATCTTGCGCAAAACTTCTTCCTCTGTTACAGGGCCCTATGCGCAAAGCATACTAACCGATTTTTCATGCACCAAATTATTTTTGGGTGTGGATGGAATTGACCTCGAATTTGGCCTTAGCACTACCAGCGCCATGGAAGCGCATTTAAACAGGCAGATGATTGAAGCTTCTCAAAAGGTTATTGTGCTTTCCGATTCAACAAAATTTGGAAAGAGAGGCTTTGGGAAAATATGCGGGCTTGATAAGGTAGACCGCATTATTACAGATGCCGGTATTTCCGAATATTTTGTGAAGCAACTTGAAAATCTGGGAATTGAAGTAACGGTAGTTTAAAAAGGTTATCAATCACATCATTAAACATTTTTTAAACGTTTTAAGGTGTATGAATAAAGCAACAAGTCATCATTATGCCTGGCCTGATCGGGTATCTGCGCCTGCAACCCAAAACAGATTCGCCGCCGCGGCGGAGGAAAAACGTGCAAATGTGTTTATACATTTTTTCATACAAAATTTAAGAAATCATTTTAGACAGTTCTTAAAAAAGAAAAGCATTGTTTGCTGAATAATTTGAAATTATGCAGGTAAACTAAACAGGCGTTGTTAACTTATCTTCGTTTCAAAAATTAATTATGAGATTATTACTTGTTTGCCTCAGCTTGTTTTTTGGTTTGTTTGCCTCAGCGCAGCAAAAAGAAAAATTATTCAACGGAAAAGACCTTACCGGCTGGACTATTCATGGCACTGAAAAATGGTATGCCGCTAATGGAGAATTGATTTGCGAAAGCGGGCCTGATAAACAGTATGGCTACCTCTCCACCAATAAAGATTATAAAAATTTTATACTCACGCTTGAGTTTAAGCAGGAAGCCAATGGTAACAGCGGCGTATTTTTCCGTTCACATATTCCGGAAGGCGTTACCATAAGCGGCTGGCAGGCTGAAGTGGCCCCCGCAGGGCAGCATACCGGTGGCATTTATGAATCTTATGGCCGTGGCTGGCTCGTTCAACCCAAGGCTGAAGATGAGCAATATTTAAAACAGGGCGAGTGGAACACTTATAAAATAAAAGTAAATGGCGATGAGGTGACTACCTGGTTAAACGGCCACCAGATGTGTTATATAAAAGATGCAAAGATTGGTGAAGGCAATGGATTTATTGCCCTGCAGATACATGAAGGTGGCGGCATTAAAGTGCGCTGGAGAAATATTGAGGTAGAAGAATTGAAATAATAGTAACAACATCAGACTGTTAATTAAAGCCATGTCAATATTCAGCAAAACAATATTCAATGCGCAATGAAAACTTCTGCGAATTGCTTGCGCATTGTTTATTGAATATTTTAATTAACAATTAAGCCTTGGGTATTTATTACAGGCGTTCCTGTTTTCAATAAGTATACATAAAATGGCTTTAGCTTTTGAACCTTTTGCAATACGCAGTATAACATTAAAGAACCGCATTGTGGTATCGCCCATGTGCGAATATTCCAGTGTTGATGGTTTTGCAAACGACTGGCACCTGGTGCATCTCGGCAGCCGCGCCATTGGTGGCGCCGGATTGGTATTCACAGAAGCTACGGCCGTATCTCCTCAAGGCCGCATCACACCGGATGACCTGGGTATTTGGAAAGATGAGCACATAGAATTTTTAAAACGCATCACCACATTTATTGCGGCCCAGGGC
>JAEWBD010000407.1 GCA_023391315.1 Bacteroidota bacterium
ATTTTATTCATCCTACCACGCAACACCACACCTGGAAACAGAACTGGAAATTGCCAAGCAATTAATGGAAGAAGGGCATGAGGTTTATTTCTTAAGGTGCCTCAGCCAGTTAAAAAAATGTTTTGCAAACCCAAAACATACATATTTTGGATGCAAGGTATGCATATCTAAAATTTCAAATGGTTATAAATCCATTGGCATTCCCAATAAAAACATAATCACTTTTCCAAAAGCAGATATAGACATACATACTATCTGTAACCCTCATGAAATTAAAACCATATACGATTTAAAAAAAATTACTTATAAGGGCTGGGACCTGGGAATGGCTGTAGCATCGTCGCTGGTATCTGCCGTCAGAGATCATAGTCCTGACACAAATTACCACAAAGATTTCATTAAGAAGGGCATTGAAACTGCCGCTTTTGTATATGATGCAGGCATCAAACTTCTTGAAGATATAAAACCAGATTTGGTTTATCTGTTTAACGGAAGATTTCTTGAAGTAAGGCCATTAATGAGGCTTTGCGAGCAAAAATCCATCAGGTTCTATACACATGAAAGAGGGGGGCAGTTAGGTAAATATTTACTGCGTGAAAATAGTATCCCGCATTCACTTATTGCTGCAAAAATTGAAATAGAAAAGCTTTGGGCGGATGGCGGTGAAGAGAAGGAAAAAATTGGTAAAAATTTTTTTGAAGACAGAAGAAACCGTGTGGTACATAATGGCTATGCATTTACAAAAAATCAGCAATACAACAAACTGCCAGAAAATTTTGATAAATCAAGAACAAATATCTCCATATTCAATTCATCAATGGATGAGTATGAAGGTATTGCAGAGCATAAATCAAGCATATACAGGAATGATAATGAAGGTATTGAAAAAATATTGTTGCACTTTAAGAATGACAAAACAAAGCATTTCTATTTACGCGTGCACCCTAATTTAAAAAATCTTAATAATACACAGATAAAGGAAATTGAGGCTATTGCTGCTAACCATAAAAACATTACCGTAATAAGAGCTGAAGAAGATATAGACACTTATGCACTAATTGATAATTCTGATAAGGTTGTCGTTTTCGGATCAACTGCCGGCATAGAAGCTGTTTATTGGAATAAACCTGTTATACTATTGAGCAGGGCGTTCTATGATTCATTGAACTGCGTGTATAAGCCATCTTCCCATGAAGAAACCATATCGCTTATGGATGATAATAATCTTAAACCACTCAATCAATCCGAAGCATTAAAATTCGGTTATTGGATATTATGCAGGGGAATACCTTTCAAAGACTATCAACCGCTTTCTGTGCGAAAAGGAAATTTTTTAGGCAAACCATTAATGCCCCACACCTTCTGGCGCATGATGTATATAATTGAAAACAAAATATCGAAAGCGTGAACCACCCTGAAGTAACTGTGTTTATGGCACTGTATAATGGTGAAAAATACGTCGGGCAGGCTATAAACAGTGTATTACAACAGACATTTAAAGATATTGAATTGCTGATTATTGATGACGGCTCAACCGACAACAGTGTAGCAATTGTGCAAGAATATTCTGATAGCAGGATAAGGTTATTGCAAAATGAGCAGAACCTTGGCTTGTTCCGAACAAGAAACAGAGGTGTGGAAGAATCTCGTGGCAAATACTTTGCAACGTTAGATTGCGATGATATAGCTGCTGAAAACAGGCTTGAGCTCCAGTTAAAATATTTATATGAAAACAAAACAACTGCAGTTTGCGGGGGCCGGGTTAATTATATAAACAGTCAATCTGAAAAAATCGGGCATAGGCTACCCTTGCAGGGTGATCAGGATTATTTAAAATCCCTGCTTTTATTCACCAATATATTCATTAATTCTGCCACAATAATTGAATCTTCAGTATTAAAAAGATTAATGTACAGAAAGGGTTATGAACCGGCAGAAGATTATGATTTGTTTGAAAGAATTGCGGCCGAGCACAACATTGGGATGATAAACGATGTTGTGTGCTCATATAGGGTGCATTCGCAAAATATATCAGGCATTAAGAGCAATGACAGAAAAGTTGCAGAAGGGTTGATAATTGCCAGGCAATTAGAAAGATATGGCTTTAAATACAGTAATGAAGAAATGAATATTCACCTAAAATTCACTACAGGTGAATTTGGAGACTCTGATTTATCAGAATATAAACACTGGTTTAAATCTTTGCTGCTGCAAAATGCAGAGAAAAAAGTATTTCATAATCAATCCTTTCAAATGGCCCTTGCAAAGCAATGGCTTAGGATATGTATCTATTGGCTTAAGTCAAAATATAATATAAGGCCATTTTTAAGCACGGGTGTTGTAAAAAAGAATCATTTGTTTAGAACATTGAAGAATAGTATATAAGAATGGTTCAGTCTTTGTTCATGGAAAAAAAATGATTAAGAGAATGAATCTTAAAGTTGTAATTACTGTTTTCCTGGCTTCCTGTTTTTTTAAGGCACATGCCCAAAGTAACGTTTTTGAAAATTTTAAAAATATATCTGCAATTGCTAAACCCGATGCAGAAAAATGGAAGCAACTGCAGGGTAATTTTGGTTTCAGCATTGTTAATGTGAATACCAGGGCAACCTATAATACTTATCCGATAATTGATAAGCAAACCGCCATTCAGTTAAATGCATGGGCGGGAGAAGAAGTAAATGCACAGGTAGTAATAAGTTCAAAAGTTGATGCTGGTAAAATTAATGTTACCACGGGAGGGCTTGTTTCGGCAAATGGCAATAAAATTAACAATGCTATACAAATAGGATATATCTATTATGTTATTGCAGATAATTCCGTAGGAATTTGCTATAAACAAGGTAAAAAATATCCAGATATAATTGTTCCTGATATTATAGATTTTAATTCTTCAGAATCGTTTGTGAAAAGTTATACAAACCGTCCTGTATGGATAAAAATTAAAGTGCCGGAGGATGCACAGCCCGGTGATTATAAAAGTAAGGTTACAGCTTCAGTAAATGGTGTTTCTAAAACACTTAATATTAACCTGAAAGTTTCTGCGAATAAACTGCCTGCTTTAAAGGACCGAAAGTTTTTCCTTGAGCTTTGGCAATATCCAGTTACAGAAGCAGACTATTATAAAGTGAAACCATGGTCTGATGAACATCTTAAATTAATGAAGCCTGCTATGACACAATTGAAAGATGCAGGGGAAGATGTAATAACAGCAAGCTTTTTCTGGGATATGTTTAACACCACTGCCAGGGATGTTGATGATATGTTTATTAAAATAAGAAAGAAAGTATCTGGTGATTACACTTACGATTTTACAAATTTTGATAAGTGGGTTAATTATATGACTTCTATCGGGATAAGCAGGCAAATAACCATGTTTGGAATGGCAACGCTTAATTATCGCATGTATTATTACGATGAGGCAAAAGGTGGGGTTACTTACATTCAGCAAGGCGTTAAAAATGAACAATACAAACAATTCTGGACGCCTTATTTAAAAGCCTTTGGGGCGCATCTTAAAGAAAAAGGATGGTTTGACAAAACAACCATAGGATTTAGCGAAAAAGAACTTGACATTTCTGTTCCCTTAATCAGGTTTATAAAAAGCATCGACCCCCAATGGAAAATATCGTATAGTGGTAAATATTTTCCTGAAATACAAGATGCCGTATATGATTATTCGATTATATCAAATCAACATATACCTGCTGATATAATTGCTGGAAGAGAGAAAAAGGGTTATGTTACCACTTTTTATACAAGTTGCTGGGAGCGCGTTCCAAATACCTTTGTAATGTCAGATCCGATTGATGCTACATGGCTTGCCTGGAATGCATCAAACAGAAACCTTGATGGCTATTTAAGATATGCTTTTGATTTTTGGACACCATCTATTTTAACGAACGTAATAACAAACGTTGCCAGCGGTGACAATTTTTTATTTTACCCTTACGGATACAGCTCCGTTCGCTTTGAAATGCTAAAAGATGGAATAGAAGATTTTGAGAAAGTGCGTATTAAAAAAAATCAGTCATCCACCCAGATAAAATCAGTATTAGACCAGTTTGAGCTAAAAAAAGTGAACTTAGTGCCTTCAAGATTCAGGCAAATACAAGAGGCAAGAACCTCTTTGGAATAAGTATAAAATAAGCATATATGCAAAGTGCGACTTTGCAATTTTCATCAAATAAGATAGGCAACTGGATAAGTATAAGTGCAATAAACTTTTTACTTATACTTATATTATTTTTTGCTACTACCAATACATTAGTCAGTTTTTCATTGGATAAACTGATGTTTTTCTTCCTGCCCGTTGCTATAGGAATGTTTCAGCCAGATGCGCCACTGCTTAAAAGCAGAGAAGCCTTACTAATTTTATTATTAATAATATCAACGGCAATATCATCGGTTGTTAATTTAACCCTGACACCAATGATATTTTTCCCGGCTATTGGCTTAACTTTTTCGTATATAATACGTAAATATCCGGGCATTATCTTATACCCACTTTACTATGCTCTTATTATACACATGATTTGCGGGCTGATACTCGATCTCATGGCATTCCGGGGCATTGTTACTCCTTATGTATCAGGATATATAAAAGGTTTTTCTTTTTTATTTGCTTCACGGGGCCTTACTACTACTCCCCAAACTTTTGGCACATTGTGCTTGGTTTGGCTTTTAATATATTTTTTAAGAAAAAAATTAAATCTTAATAAAGGCATTGATAAAGTTTATTATGTTATTAATGCTATATCGGTATTGTCGTGCCTTAGCAGATCCACGCTTATATTTTGGATTTTAATTTTGCTTTTTAAAGACATAAAATTATTCATCGCAATTTTTGTGTTTGTATTTGCTTTCATGATAAAATTTTGGGAGCAGATAATTACCTTCATAACAAGTTCGGGGTCACTTGTATCAAGAAATCAATTGCTTGAAGGGTTTGAGATATCCTATCTTCAAAGTAACTCTTTGCCCGTTTATTTATTTGGCAGAGGTACAAATCAACTTTCATTGGAAATAGCTGAACGCGTTAAATGGGTCACAAGGCTTGATTTTGAAAATGGATATACCATGCTATTACATAGTTATGGTGCTATTGGGCTAACTATCTACTTAATAATATGCGGATGGTTTATCTATCAATTTATGCGAATAGGCAGATGGGCGGAAGTTGCTATACTGAGTTACTATTTTTTTGTAACGCAATATTTTACACAGGAATTTGTATCAGTCTCATTTTATTTTTTGCTGTCTGTACTATTTGTTAGTTATGATTTATACAATCATAAGCTTACTAAGCTTACTCGTAATTAATGCTGCAGAAATATTATTTAAGCTTGAAAAATATTAAGGGGTAATAGTGAAACTCGCAATCTTAGGTACACGTGGAATTCCAAATAACTATGGTGGGTTTGAACAATTTGCAGAATTTATTTCAGTCGGTTTAGTTGAAAAAGGTCACGATGTAACAGTATATAACCCGCGCGTGCATCCATACAAGGCAGATGAATATAAAGGGGTCAAAATTATTCACATATCAAGCCCTGAAAATATCATTGGTTCTGCGGCAAATTTTTATTACGATTTTTATTGTCTTAAAGATGCTGCAAAGAGAAATTTTGATGTAATATATGAGGCAGGTTATGCCACATGTTCTCCTTTTTATTATTTACTGAATAATACTAACACAAGGCTTATAACAAATATGGATGGCCTTGAATGGAAGCGCTCTAAATGGGGCCTGATAACAAAGCGGCTAATGCAATTCCTGGAGAAGCTGGCTGTAAGAAAATCACATTATCTTGTTTCAGATAACAAAGGCATTCAGGAATATTACCGTAGCCAGTTTAACAAGGAGTCATTTTTTGTAGCATACGGTGCAGACTTAGCACTGGGCGTAGATAAAACATACTTGAAAAAATTTGATGTAAAAGAAGGTGATTATTACATATTAATTGCCAGAATGGAGCCTGAAAACAACATAGATATAATATTAGACGCTTACAAGCAAACCAGCAATGAAGCAACATTTTTAGTAGTTGGGAATTATAAAACCAAATATGGAGATTACCTGTATAAAAAATATAATAATGGTACAATAAAATTTTTAGGCAGCATATATGACAAGCCTGCTTTAGATGCTTTAAGATTCTATAGCAAAGCTTATTTACATGGACATTCCGTTGGAGGCACCAATCCATCCTTGCTGGAAGCAATGGCGTCTGGCGCTTTTATAATTGCACATAAAAATATTTTTAATGAATCTGTCCTAAAAAAGAACGCTCTCTATTTTGAGTCAAAAAGTGAATTAACAGGTATATTTAAGGATATAAATAGTCTTTATGATTTTAACCGCGACACCTTTATTGAAAATAATATAAAAGAAATAACTTCAAACTATTCATGGCATTCAATAGTGAATAGATATGAAGAGATTTTTAAACAGATTATAGAAATCAACTAACAATCCCAAATTTCTCAACCATAGTAACTTAATTCGGAAAATCAATGGATATTTCAGCTAAAACTTCTGCAATATTTATAACCGGTAATAGCAGAAGCGGTACATCAATGGTAGCCAAAATTTTAGGCAACAACACCAGCATTTACGGCTTTAACGAATTACATTTTTTTGAACAGGTATGGTATCCTGAGAAAGAAATAAAAATTATTTCCGAAAATGAGGCTGTTAAATTATTCAGCGAATTGATTAGTTTACAAAGACAAGGATTTTATGCAGACCGAACACCTGAAATATATAATGATGAGTCAACACTGTTTTTTGAAACGCATAAAGGATTTGAATATACGGCTCCTGCCATATTTATGGAGTATTTAATTTATGAGAGCCAGTTGCATAATAAAAGTGTTCCTTGCGAGCAAACTCCAAGAAATTTATTCTTTACCGATGAAATTCTCAGCCTTTACCCTAATGCAAAGATAGTTTGCATGATGCGTGATCCGAGGGATGTATTGTTATCCCAAAAATACAAGTGGAAAAGAAAATTTTTAGGCCATCATGCTGTACCTATGAAAGAAGTTGTGAGATCGTGGTTTAATTATCATCCGGTTACAATAAGTAAAATATGGAATGCATGTACAGAAAAAATATTATCGCTAAATAATAATAAGAATGTGTATATTTTAAATTTTGAAGAATTAATTCAGGATGGTGAAGGCAAAATCAGAGACCTCTGCAACTTTTTGAATATTAATTATGAAGAAACAATGTTATTAATACCGGTAATTGGATCATCGGTTGTTAACGATCAGCGGGGAAAGTTAGGTATTGATAAAAAAAGAACCGGCAATTTTGTAAAAGGACTTACACCAACAGAAATTCTTATTTGCCAGAAAATAACAAAGCCATTCAGAAAAACATTTGGATATGAGGATATACAGATTAAAAAGAATTATTTCAATCTAGCAATTGCCTGGTCTTCATTCCCTGCAAAATTGTTTATTGCCTTGTTATTAAATATATCTCGCTCAAAAAACTTATTTAGCAGCATAAAAAGAAGGGTTTTTTCGAAACCAAAAGCAGCTGAAGCAAGCTAAAACAATAAATCACAACATCATTTGAAAATTTTATTTATTAGCAGGTCTAATCTATATAAAGATAAAGGCGGAGATACTGTTCAGATAGTAAACACGGCAAAATATTTAAGGTTACTAGGCGTACATGTTGATATAAAGCTGAGCACTGAGAATATTGATTACGCAAGTTATGATCTTCTTCATTTTTTTAATATTATACGCCCTGCCGATATTCTGTCACACATAAAAAAAACTGATAAGCCATTCGTTGTGTCAACAATATATGTTGATTATGGAGATTATGAAAGAAATGAAAGAGGTGGGCTAACAGGATTGCCATCAAAAATATTTTCTGCAGATGCCTTGGAATATTTTAAAGCCATCGCAAGGTTTATTTTAAAGGGCGAAAAAATAGCAAGTAGGGAGTATTTATTGTTGGGGCAGAAAAGATCAATTAAAAAAATAATGAAATTGTCTTCCATGCTGCTTCCTAATTCTCACAGCGAATACAAAAGATTAAGCAGTAAGTATAAACTGAACTGTAGATATATGGCAATACCAAATGCCATTGATACAGATATTTTCAGCAAAGAAACCGATATTAATCAAAAGGACCCTTACTTAGTTATATGTGTTGGGCGGATTGAAGGAAGAAAAAATCAACTAAAGCTAATAAAAGCTCTAAATGATTCTGCTTACAAACTAATTATTATAGGATCACCTTCAACTAACCACGTTAAATATTATAATCTATGTAAAGAAACTGCACATTCAAATATTTCATTTATAGAATCAATAGCGCAGGAAGAATTAATGAAATATTATCAGAAAGCAAAAGTACATGTATTGCCAAGCTGGATTGAAACAACAGGGCTTAGTTCATTGGAGGCTGCTGCTATGAAATGCAATATCGTGGTAACAGATAAAGGAGATACAGAAGAGTACTTTGAACATTATGCTTTTTATTGCGATCCAGGCTCGGAGAAATCTATTTATGAAACCGTAAAAAAAGCAGTGGAATCAGATTTCCAAGAAGACTTATATAAAAAGGTATTCAGGGAATATATATGGCAGGTCACTGCAGAAAAGACTTTATCTGCATATAAAAATGTTCTTGTTGGTTAAAAGTTTAAATCTATCCTATTGCATAAGTGTAGTAGATTTAAAACTTACTTAATATTTATCATTCATTACTTTATAAATCTAATTCCATAAAAACTATACGTTTGCTTATGTCTAAACACATTCTCATCACCGGCGGTGCCGGGTTCATTGGCTCGCATGTAGTACGGTTATTTGTCAATAAATACCCGGTTTACAAAATTGTGAACCTCGATGCACTCACTTATGCAGGCAACCTAGAAAATTTAAAAGATATTGAGCATGCAGCCAATTACGTGTTTGAGCATGCCAATATTTTAGAGCCGGAAACACTGCAAAGAATTTTTGAACAACACGATATTACCGATGTCATCCACCTGGCGGCAGAAAGCCATGTTGACCGTTCTATTTTGTCGCCCATGGATTTTATTTATACCAATATTGTGGGCACGGTTAACCTTTTAACGGCTGCCAAAAATTATTGGAAAAACGATTTAAGCAAACATCGCTTTCATCATGTATCCACCGATGAAGTGTATGGCACTTTAGGTGAAACGGGTTTCTTTACAGAAGAGACAGCTTATGCGCCCAACTCACCTTATTCGGCCAGCAAGGCTTCTTCCGATCATTTTGTGCGGGCTTATGGCGAAACATTCCACATACCTTTTGTGGTAACCAACTGCTCCAACAATTATGGGCCTAATCATTTTCCTGAAAAATTAATCCCTTTATTCATTAATAATATCATCAATAAAAAGCCTTTACCGGTATATGGTAAAGGAGATAATACAAGGGATTGGCTATATGTGATTGATCATGCAAGGGCAATTGATCTTGTTTTTCATGAAGGAAAAACCGGTGAGCATTATAATGTGGGCGGATTTAATGAATGGAAGAATATTGACCTGGTAAAACTGCTTTGTAAATTGATGGATGAGAAACTTGGCCGCGAACCCGGCGAAAGTGAAAAACTCATTACATATGTAAAAGACAGGCCGGGCCATGACCTGCGGTACGCCATTGATGCTACAAAAATTAATAAAGAGCTTGGCTGGAAACCTTCCGTAACCTTTGAAGAAGGTTTAAGTAAAACAATTGACTGGTATTTGCAAAACGAAGAGTGGCTGAAACATGTTACCAGCGGCGCTTATCAAAACTATTACACAGAACAATACAGCAACCGATAATGAAGATTGAACAAACGCCATTGCAGGATTGTTGCATCATTCACGATACAGTTTTCGAAGATACCCGTGGTTATTTTTTCGAGAGTTTTAATTCAAAAAAGTTTGAACAGTTAACTGGTGTTACAACACCTTTTGTGCAGGATAATCAATCCGCTTCCACCCGTGGCGTTTTGCGTGGTTTGCACATGCAAACCGGCGAACATGCACAATCTAAACTGGTACGGGTGCTCGCCGGTAAAGTATTGGATGTGGCGGTTGATCTTAGAAAATATTCTCCTTCTTTTGGTAAGGCATTTTCCATTGAGCTTACCGGTGACAACCATAAGCAGTTATACATTCCCCGAGGCTTTGCACATGGCTTTGTGGTGTTGAGCGATACAGCCGTTTTCTTTTACAAATGTGATAACTTTTATAACAAGGCTTCAGAAATGGGTATTATGTATGATGACCCCGACCTGGATATTGACTGGCAGCTGCCTAAAGCAGAATTAATACTGTCTGATAAGGACATGCAGAACGCTTACCTGGCAGATATTATCCATCGTTTATAATCAATAAAAAACTGATGAAAGCCTCCATATATTTTATATCAACAAGGTGCTGCGGGCATTGCATCTAACAATTAAAAAACAGATTTTACACAGATGAAAGGAATTATACTCGCCGGTGGTTCCGGCACAAGGCTCTATCCTATCACAAAAGGTATCAGCAAACAGATCATGCCGGTGTATGACAAGCCAATGATTTATTACCCGCTCTCTGTTTTAATGCTTGCAGGTATAAAAGAAGTTTTAATTATCACAACGCCGGATGACTCGGCACAGTTTCAGCGGTTACTGGGCACAGGGGAAGAGCTCGGTTGCAGCTTTTCTTATGCAGTGCAGGAAAAGCCAAATGGCCTTGCGCAGGCTTTTGTGATTGGGGAAGAATTTATCGGCGATGATAAAGTGGCTTTGATATTGGGCGATAATATTTTTTATGGCTCAGGCTTCAGCAGGCTGGTGCAATCATTTAATGATGTGGAAGGCGCTGCTATATTTGCCTATGAAGTGAATGACCCTGAACGCTATGGCGTGGTGGAGTTTGATGAAAACTTTAAAGCCTTATCCATCGAAGAGAAACCGGCGAAGCCAAAATCAAACTACGCAGTGCCGGGTTTATATTTTTATGATAACAGTGTTGTCAACATTGCAAAACATATACAGCCTTCCCCACGCGGTGAGTATGAAATCACCGATGTGAACAGGGTGTACCTTGAACAGGGAAAGTTAAAGGTGGGCGTGATGAACCGGGGTGTAGCCTGGCTGGATACCGGCACATTTGATTCTTTAAGCGATGCCTGCGAGTTTGTAAGGGTGATTGAGAAACGCCAGAGCCGCAAAGTAGGTTGTATTGAA
>JAEWBD010000419.1 GCA_023391315.1 Bacteroidota bacterium
CTTCAGCAAATGGCAGTTCTTTCAAAAAAATACAACGCCCATTTAATCCTTGATGAGGCGCATGCCATTGGTGTTATTGGTGAAAACGGCGAAGGTTTATGCCAGTCTGAAAATCAGGATCAGGAAATATTTTGCAGGGTTTATACTTTTGGCAAAGCCTGTGGCTGCCACGGTGCAGTTGTTTGCGGTTCGAGGCAACTGAAAGATTATCTTATCAATTTCGCAAGAAGTTTTATTTATACAACAGCTTTGCCCGAGCATGCAGCAGGCGTTATACAGGCAAGCTATAACACCTTTCCTTTTTTAAAAGAAGAAAGGGCGCATTTGCAAAGGTTGATTAAATATTTTCAGCAGGCTGCTATAAAATTCGAGAAATTACCTTCGGCAACGCCCGTTCAAATTGTGATGATACCGGGTAACGAAGCTGTTAAAAATATTGCTGCACAATTGCAGCATGAAGGTTTTGATGTAAGAGCAATTTTATATCCCACCGTTCCTTTGAATAAAGAAAGGCTGCGCATTATAATACATGCCTTCAACACTATTGATGAAATAGAAGAACTTATTAATATTTTATCCTGATATCTTGGAAAGAAAATTACCGGAAGCATTAATAAACAATATTGCCGATATAAAAGGTTTCAATCACCGGGCTTTTGAAACGGCGCATTATCGTCCGCAAACAATCACCTCGGTTCGCTTTAATGAAAAAAAGTACGAGCATTTTCAGCATGCTCCTGTTATAAAACATCCTCAATTCAGCTTGGATAAACAAGTACCCTGGTGCGAATATGGTTTTTACCTGGATGAACGGCCGCAGTTTACATTCGACCCCTTGCTGCATGCAGGCGTTTATTATGTGCAGGAAGCAAGCAGCATGTTTTTATGGACAGCGTTGCAACAATTATTTAAACGTGATGCCAATATAAAAGTGCTGGACCTCTGTGCAGCACCCGGTGGAAAAAGCACATTACTGGCTTCTTATTTTAAGAACGCTTTAATTGTTTCGAATGAAGTAATAAAAACAAGAGCGAATATTTTATATGAAAACATAACCAAATGGGGCTCAGAAAATGTGGTTGTAACCAATAATGATGCAGCGGATTTTCAGCGTTTGAAAAACTATTTCGATTTGATTGTAGTTGATGCGCCATGCAGTGGCAGCGGGCTTTTCAGGAAAGATGAAGACGCTATCGATGAATGGAGTGAAAACAATGTGAAACTGTGCAGCCAGCGCCAGCAACGCATCATTGCCGATATATACCCTGCTTTAAAACATGATGGCATTTTAATTTATTCCACCTGTTCTTATTCGCAGGAAGAGGATGAAGATATTACGGACTGGATGAAGGCAATGTTTAAGGTTGAAAGTATAAAATTTAATGTTGATGCTTCCTGGAATATTGATGAAACCAATTCCCTCAGGCATCATTGTTATGGCTACCGGTTCTGGCCGCATAAGCTAAAAGGTGAAGGTTTTTTTATGTGCGCTGTGCAAAAAATTGAAACCGAAACTTATACAAAAAACAGCCAGCCATCTTTACCTAAAATAAATAATAAAGAAGCTGCTTTGGTGCAGCCATATCTATTGGGAAACGACTGGCTGTTTTTTAAACAGGCGGATTTCTTTCGTGCTATTCATAAACAATGGAACAATGATATTGCCCTGCTCCAAAAAAATTTATACCTCAAAAAAGCAGGTATTAATATTGGAGAAATAAAAGGCAATGATTTAATCCCTCACCATGAATTTGCCTTAAGCACAGTATTCAATGATAATATTTTTAAAATTGAATTAGACGAAGAACAGGCCCTGCAATACCTGCGAAAAAAAGACGTTGTATTAGCATCCACGCATAAAGGATGGAGTTTATGCACATATAAAAATTTTCCGCTCGGCTGGATAAAAATTTTGCACAACCGTGTTAATAATTATTATCCAACAGAATGGCGTATCCGTAAAGAATAAATTTGCAACAAAATATAGAGCATGAAGTATATAAAAGTAACCGCAGCAGCATTGGCTTTATTTCTTTCTGCACAAACACTGCAGGCCCAGTCAAATTATATTAATCATACACTGAAACAAGGTGAAACTCTATCTGCGCTTGCCAGGCAATACAATACTTCTGTTGGGGATATTATGCGTGCCAATGGCATGCATGCAGACAGCAAGCTGGTTTATGGCTCAAACATAAAAATACCTTCCACAAAGCAACAGGCAGTTGAAAGAAACAGCAGGCCTGTTGTGAATACACCGGCGCAGGCTGCCCCTCCTTCATCCGGTGAAATAACACATCTGGTTGCCAAAGGCGAAACGCTGTACAGCATCAGTAAAAAATATAACGTTACGGTTGACCAGCTTAAGGCATGGAACAATCTTACAGATAACGGCGCCAGGCTTGGCACTCTATTAATAGTTAATGAAAGCGGCTTAAATAAGATGGCCAAGACTCCTGCACCGCAAAGGCAACAAACAGCAGCAGTAACAGCAGCGCCGCCACCACAAAAAGAACCTGTTGAAGAAAGCAAACCTGATTACAATTCAACAGCGGCAACAGATAATATATCGCCTGTAATGCAAACAGTAAACAACATGACTGCCCCGGCCGAAGACGTCACCACTTATTCGGGAGATGGTTTTTTTGCGCCGCAGTTTAAGGAAAAGAAG
>JAEWBD010000455.1 GCA_023391315.1 Bacteroidota bacterium
AAATAACGCATCCTGAAATAGAATTGTTTACGGCAGAATTAAAGAATGGTAAATCGTTTTTGGAACCTGTGTACCCGACCACAGAAAAATTAAAAGCCAAAGGGTTAAATGCAAGGCAAATTGCCAGGCTCACATCAGCCTTAATTCCAATGCTGTCAGAAAAAGATGTGTATGAAAATATACCGGGGAATGTATTGCAGGCATTAAACCTTATGCCCCGTTACGAAGCGGTTATCAATATTCATTTCCCAAAAAGTTTTGAAATATATGAACAGGCTGCGAGGCGTTTAAAGTTTGAAGAATTTTTTCTCGCACAAGTGCGCATGGGCATGATACGTGGCAGGCGGCATCGTAAAAGCCGGGGCGTGGTATTTGAAAAAGTGGGAGAGTTGTTTAATGCTTTTTATAATGATTACCTGCCTTTTGAATTAACCGGCGCTCAAAAAAGAGTGATCAAGGAAATAAGGGCCGACACGGCAAAAGCGCACCAGATGAACCGCTTGCTGCAGGGCGATGTGGGCAGTGGTAAAACAATTGTGGCTTTGCTGGTAATGCTGATTGCTGCGGATAATAATTACCAGAGCTGCCTGATGGCGCCAACGGAAATTCTTGCGCAACAGCATTTCAATAACATAAAAAATTTACTGAAAGATTTACCTGCGGGAATTGCTTTGCTAACAGGCACCACAAAACAGGCTGAGCGAAGATTGATATTGGAAGAGCTGAAGAAAGGCAATATTCACATATTGGTAGGCACGCATGCCGTGATTGAAGATGTGGTGCAGTTCAATAACCTTGGTTTGGTGGTGATTGATGAGCAGCACCGTTTTGGTGTGGCACAGCGTGCAAAGCTTTGGGCAAAAGCTGATGTGCCGCCGCATGTGCTCGTAATGACGGCAACGCCCATTCCGCGTACACTCGCTATGACGGCTTATGGCGATCTTGATTACAGTATTATCAATGAATTACCGCCGGGAAGGCAACCGGTGATTACAGTTCACCGTTATGAAACCAAAAGGGCGAGCGTAATGGATTTTGTGAAATCAGAAATAGAGAAGGGCAGGCAGGCTTTTTTTGTTTACCCTTTAATTGAAGAAAGCGAGAAACTGAGTTATGAAGATTTGATGCAGGGCTATGAACAGGTTAAGAGTTTTTTCCCGGAACATAAATACAGCATCAGCATGGTGCATGGTAAAATGCCGGCGGAACAAAAAGATGTTAATATGCAACGTTTTAAATCCGGCGACACTCATATACTCGTTGGCACTACGATAATAGAAGTTGGTATTGACATCCCTAATGCATCTGTTATGGTAATTGAGAGTTCGGAGAAATTCGGGTTGTCACAACTGCACCAGTTGCGCGGAAGGGTAGGGCGGGGCAGCGATAAAAGTTACTGCGTTTTGCTTACGCCTTATAAATTAAGCAATGATGCAAAGGAAAGACTGAAAATAATGTGCGCTACCAACGATGGATTTAAAATTGCTGAAAAAGACCTGGAGCTTCGTGGCCCCGGTGAAATTGAAGGCACAAGGCAAAGCGGCATGTTAAACTTTAAGCTGGCGAGCCTGGTCAATGATAAAGATTTGCTTGACGCTTCCAGGTTTTATGCAGATGCGGTTTTATCGGCAGACGAAGAATTGAATAAACCTGAAAATACAGGTTTGAAGGCTTTTCTCATATCGCAAAAAGGAAAAACGGTTTGGAGTAAAATTTCTTAACAACAAATTGAAACTAACAAGCGTTTAATTTGTAACTTAAATAAAATTTTCGCTTGAAGCATATTCTTGTACTGGTTGCCATTTTATTTACGGTCTTTAGTACACAAAGGCTGAACGCCCAGTATTTGCAATTTGTTGAAAATAAAGGCCAGTGGGATAATTCTATAAAATTTAAATCAGATTTTAAAGGCGGCGCATTATATCTTAAACCCTCCGGTTATAAGGTTGCATTACACGATAAGGAGGATATGAGAAAACTCGCCGATTACTTTGGCGGCCACCTCGACAGCACCGCAATTAAAGGAAAACTAAAATCAGTTTCGAGTCTTGTGTTACATTCCCACGCTTATGAAATAAGTTTTTTAGATGCAGATTCAAACGCTGTTGCTGTGCCCGATAAACCACTCAGCATCGTTAATAATTATTTTATCGGTTCAGACAGCAGTAAATGGAAAACAGGTTGCAGGGTTTACAATGGCATTACCTATAAGAATGTGTATAAAAATGTTGATGTAAGGTATTATTCAGACAACGGCAATCTTAAATACGATATCATCATAAATCCAGGCGCAGATATAAGCAAAGTGGCTTTGCGGTTTAACGGGCTTGATGGCCTGCTCGTAAATAAATTTGGAAACCTCACCATGAAAACTTCTGTGGGTGAAGTTTATCAAAGCATCCCATCGTCTTACCAGTTGGGCAAAGCGGTTCGCACAGCTGTAAAGGCAGCATTTAAACTTGAAGGAAATATTGTTCGCTTTAAGCTGGATAAATATGATAGAAGCCAGACACTGATTATTGATCCCACTGAAATTTTTTCAACCTTCACCGGCAGTCTTTCTGATAACTGGGGCTATACAGCCACTTATGATAATGAAGGAAATTTTTATGCGGGCGGAATTGTATTTGATGACGGTTTCGATCCACGGCATGTTGGCGGTTATGACCAAACATTTAATGGCGGAGACGGAAGTGAGGGCAGGGCAGGTGCTTATGACATTTCTTTAATTAAATTTAATCCTACGGGTTCGCTTGCTTTATACGCTACTTATTTTGGGGGCAGCGGCAATGAACAGCCGCACAGCCTTGTAACAGATTCAAAAGGTAACCTCATTATATCCGGCCGTACCAGCTCCACCAACTTCCCTACTACAGCCGACACGTATGGTCCGGGCGGCGGTTTCGATATTTTTCTTGTAAAGTTCAGCCCTGATGGTAAAACACTGCTGGCTTCACGCAAGTTTGGCGGTGAAAGTGCGGATGGCGTTAATATATCTCCCAAATATGTTTCATCCGGCGTATCCACCACAAGGAGGAATTATGGCGATGATGCAAGAAGTGAAGTAATTACAGATTACCAGGATAATATTTACCTGGCAAGCTGCACGCAGTCTTCAGACTTTCCCACCACATCCAATGCTTTTGATAAAGCGCTTGGCGGCACACAGGATGGTGTATTTATTAAAACTTCCCCTGACCTCAGCAATGTATTTACCAGCACTTTAATAGGCGGCAAGGGTAATGATGCCGCGTTTGTTTTAAATATAAGCCCAACCACAGGCACCATTTATATTGCCGGTGGAACATCAAGTTCCGATCTGGCGGTAAGGGGAAGTAATGCGCCGCAGGGTATAATATATAATAGCTACCAGGGTGGCGATGTGGATGGTTTTATTGCAGCCCTAAGCAGCGATGCGACCACCCTGCTTAAAATTTGTTATGTGGGTGGAAAGGGTAACGATATTGTTTATGGCGTGCAAACGGATAAGTTTGGATATCCTTATATAACAGGCACTACCAATGTGAGCCTGCCTGTTTATAAATCTACATTTAACAATACGAGTGGCCAGCAGGACGGCAAGCAGTTTATTACCAAGCTAAATCCTGATCTTACCGACGTTATTTATTCAGCCAATTTTGGGAGTAAGAGCGGTGTACCCAATATATCGCCTACGGCTTTCCTGGTAGATATTTGCGGTAATGTATATGTTTCAGGCTGGGGTGGAAAAGCAAACAGCGAATATTACGGCTCTACCCAATCCACAGTAGGCATGAGCACAACGGCCAATGCCATCTCGAGGCAAACTGATGGTAATGACTTTTACTTTTTTGTATTGGAGAAAGATGCTATGGGCCAGTTGTTTGGCAGTTATTTCGGAACATTTGGTACCGACCCCGGCGTGTATGGTGATCATGTGGATGGCGGCACCAGCCGGTTTGACAGGCGCGGCGTTATTTACCAGGCAGTTTGCGCCAATTGTAATAAGACCGGTGTTTTTCCAACAACTACCGGCGCCTGGAGTTCCGGTAATCCGGCCCAGGAGGGAGCGATGTGTAATGAAGCTGCCGTAAAAATAGCTTTTGAGCTGTCAGGCGTAATTGCATCCATCCAGCCTTCTATAAATGGCGTGCCGAGGGACAGCATAGGCTGCACTCCGTTAACCGTTGATTTCAGGGATACGATAGCATTGGGTAAATTATACAGGTGGGATTTTGGCGATGGCAATCAAGCTACCACTACAGAGCCAACAGCAAGCCATACTTACAATAATGTGGGCGATTACAGGGTGCGGCTGATCAGCATTGATTCATCATCCTGCAACGTTGCAGATACGGCGTATATTACCATAAGAGCAAGAAGCAATGAAGCAAAACTCGGCATGAAGGTTACCAAATTGCTGCCTTGTGAATCTTTTAATTACCAGTTTGACAATACGTC
>JAEWBD010000103.1 GCA_023391315.1 Bacteroidota bacterium
AATAAATACTGTGGGTCAGCAATGGCCTGCATTACAGAAGATTCAGGTACTAAGATGGATACTTTTTTCATGAAATAAAGATAATCTGTTTCCTGTCATAATCTACCCCTCAAACTGACATGTATGCCACCCTTAAATACCGGTTTTGATTACCATTTTTGTGTTGTCAATTTATTTAAACAACAATTTAAATTTTAGAACATGTCAACTAACAACGTACAACTACACAGGATTTTAGCAGCACCGCCCGAAAAAGTGTTCAGGGCTTTTACTGATGCTGACGCAATAGCTTCATGGCTGCCACCTTACGGCTTTATTGCCAAAGTGCATGAAATGAATGCGAAAACAGGAGGCGTTTACAAAATGTCTTTTATCAATTTCTCAACCGGCAATGGCCATTCATTTGGAGGTGAATACATAGAAGTCGTTCCTAACGAATTGCTGAAATATACAGACAAGTTTGATGACCCAAACCTTCCCGGTGAAATGATCACTACCATAAAACTCAGGGCAGTATCATGCGGCACAGAACTAATAGCTACGCAGGAAGGAATTCCTTCAGTAATACCGGTAGAGATGTGTTATTTGGGATGGCAGGAATCATTAGACAAATTAAAAAGACTGGTGGAACCCAATATACCTGATGCATAATATAAGCGACACAAATTCAAGATTAACAATATTCATTCATTTAAAACATAAAAAATGGCAAAGCAAAAAATAGCGCCATGTTTATGGATAGAAAAAGACGCCAAAAAAGCGGCGAAATATTATCTGTCCATTTTTAAGAATGGCAAAATGATTTCTTATAAAGCCTATAAAAATTCAGGAACGCCAAGTGGTGATTTTGATGTGGCTGAAATGGAATTACTAGGCATGAAATTTCAGATACTGGCCGCAGGGCCAATGTTTAAATTCAGTGAAGCTGTGTCTTTTGTTATTTTTTGCAAAGACCAGCATGAAGTGGATTATTACTGGAAAGCGCTTACTGCAAAGGGTGGCAGCGAAGGACCTTGCGGATGGTGCAAAGATAAATACGGATTATCCTGGCAGGTAATACCTGAACAGCTTTACAAATTGGAAAATCATAAGGAAAAAGCCAAACAGGAATATGCATTCAAGGCAATGCTGAAAATGAAAAAAATAATCATTGCCGACCTGGAAGAAAAATAGCTATCGTAATAACTTGAAATGAAAACCATTTATTCATACCTCTCCTTCAACGGTAATTGCCGTGAAGCAATGGTATTCTATAAAAAATGTCTTGGCGGCGAACTCAGTCTTCAAACGATTGGGGAATCGCCGCTATCAGAAACAATGCCTGCAAAAATGAAAAAATGCATTCTTCATGCTGTACTGTCAAACAAGGAATTTGTATTGATGGGTACAGATATGGTAAGTGAAAGCGGGCTGTTAAAAGGCAATACCGTCTCACTTGTGCTTACCTGTTCAAGCGAAAAAGAGATACGGGAATGTTATAAAAAACTTTCACAGGGTGGCGAGCAAACACATCCTTTGGAAAACACTTTTTGGGATGCATTGTTTGGCGGATTAACAGACAAATATGGTAATACCTGGATACTTAATTATAACAGAAGAGAAATAAAATAGCCATAAAATGTAGAGCATCCGGGGCAACATTAACTCCTTATCTTAACTTTTATGGCAAATGCACAGAAGCAATGAATTTCATAATTCATTTCAATGGAATTATTCCTATTGCTTTGTGAAGTTTATGCAACATATCCACAATTGGATGGAAGGCAACAATGATTTATTAATGCAGGTATGAATTAAATGCCTGCATTTAAATTGAATAAAGCTAATTTTTATTGCTCCGCATTGTCAAGGCCTTCAAAAGCGCCTGCATCGCCTTGCGATTTTTCTTCGTTCAATCCTTCCTGCTGCGCCGTTTTATGAATACTTTTTTCAGCTTCAGTCATATCTGTATGTTGTTTATTCCTGTTCACTTCTTCACCTAATTTACCAGGCGCACTTGCAGCCTGTGTTTTTTGATAATCGTCTTTTTTATCTTTTTTATTCACAACGTTTCTAATGTATTTATATAAATCAATTTTGAATAAACCTTTGCCACGAAGCCTCTTCACAGGCAAAAGCATGAAACATATTGCAACCTGACGGGTTTATTCCTAATAACCATGAAATTATAAGAACTAAATTGTAGGGGTGCCGCCTGTTACCTGTATAGTGGAGCTTGTCATATAACTTGATTCCTGCGATGCAAGCAATACATAAGCCGGCGCCAGTTCAGCAGGTTGTGCTGCACGTTTTAAAGGCACGTCCTTCCCAAAATTTTTTACCTTTTCAAGAGGCATGGTAGAAGGGATTAGCGGCGTCCATACCGGTCCGGGCGCAACACAATTTACCCTTATACCTTTCTCTGCCCAAAGCTGACCGAGCGCTACGGTGAAATTTTGTATAGCACCTTTTGTTGCTGCATACGCAAGCAAACCCGGCGAAGGTTTATAAGCATTGATAGATGTAGTGTTTATAACTGTACTGCCCGGCTTAAGATGCGGTTCTGCTAACCGGCACAAATAAAACATAGCAAAAACATTTGTTCTGAATGTGCGGTCCAATTCTTCCGAAGATAATTCCTGTATGGATTTATGCGACATCTGGAAAGCCGCATTGTTTACAAGAATATCTATTCCGCCAAGCTCTTTAACTGCCCGTTCAATAATTTGCCGGCAATGCTCTTCATCCTGTATATCGCCAGGCACCAGCACTGCTTTTCTGCCCGCCTCTTTTACCCATTTTTCTGTTTCTTTTGCATCTTCATGTTCATTGAGATAAGAGATAAGCACATCTGCGCCTTCACGGGCAAAAGCAATAGCTACAGCACGCCCGATGCCTGAATCTGCGCCGGTAATAACCGCCTTTCTTCCTGTAAGTTTTCCCGAGCCTTTATAAGAAGTTTCACCATGATCAACCTGAGGCTGCATTTCACTTTCCTTTCCCGGTACCGGTTGCCGCTGCTCAGGCTGAGGTGGTTGAGGATATTGATTGAGAGGATTTTCCATGTTGCTTTTTTTTGATATTGTTTGCATCTTTTTTCTTTTAATGTTTATGAAGCTTCAGTTCAGATATTGTGCCAGTAAAGCCTTGACAAGTATGCACGATTTTTTCCGTGCATTTTCGGCTAAAACAAAATCACCAAATCAAAAGGCTGCTTTCAATAACTTTAACAGATAAAATTTTTGTTGCTTTATCAACCCAGTTTGCTAAAATCCAAAACAGTGTGGGCAAAATTTAAACAAGCCAAACGGTTATGCGTTTTATTTTTTGGGATATTTCGTTTCCCATTCCTTCATTAATTTTTTATAATTTTCTGCATCGAGCATTTTTATAATATAGTCGAGCTTTTCTTCTTTTCTTTCATCACCTTCCTTCGATTGCGGAGAGCCTACACAAAACAGGAAGCTCAGGCCGGCTACCTGCCAAATCAATTGCAAAAATTCCGATTGCCAGTTTTCCATAGTGTCCCGCATCATTTGCTGAACATAATCTGAAACAACTGGTGTTTGCTGATGCTCCTTTTCTTCATTTACAAATGTGTTCCATCCAAAATACCAGTGAAGCCCTAAAGAAAAAATGAAAAGGAAGAGTGTAATCCATATATAATTTCTTTTTTTAAAACCAGTTATTCTTTGCATATATATATAGTTTTATAGTTAGAAATTATTTACTTCAAAAAAATTAAAGGACGGCATTGCATAATTATTGTTTAGATAGCAATTATCATCGCAGATACTAAAGCCGGATAACTGAAAGCGCTTATAAAATCATGCCGGATGAGTATTAATCACATGAGGCTTAATAAGTGAAGACCTGAACTTTAAGGCGTAAAAGTTTTGCAGAAATCAACAGGATATTAAAACAATCTTTTAACCGGCGCATTCAATTATAAATAAATGGGGCAAATCTTCTATAAAAATCATACAGTATAAATTTAAACAGCAAAAAAAGTAAAAGATCAATATAAATACACCTGCCTTCCGGCCTTTTTGCTTAAGGCATATACTTTGATTTATTCGTCATTATAATTAAAATTATTTTCAATGGCCGAACAACAAAGTGCTTTTTATAAAGCATTTAAAAAAGAATTGCTTGAACCGCTAAAAAATTACCTGCTTGAAAATAATGAAACAATTGCAGTGGCTGAGAGCGTAACGTCTGGCCTGCTGCAACTGGCCTTTGGCACCATAAAAGATGCAAGTTGTTTTTACCAGGGCGGAATAACTGCCTATAATCTTGGACAGAAATGCAGGCATCTTTTGGTTGAGCCGGTTCACGCTGCGGCATACGATTGCATCTCTCAAAATGTTGCCAAAGAAATGGCCCTGCATGTTTGCACATTATTCAGGAGTAACTGGGGTTTGAGCATTACCGGTTATGCTGCACCCGTGGAAAAAACCAAAGAAGTTTTTGCTTATTGCAGCATAGCTTATAACACAAGAATTGTTTTTGCCGAAAAAATAATACCACAACACACAGAACCTTCCGAGGTACAACTTGAATATGCCCGTAAACTGCTGCAATATCTTGGGGATTGCATGCATAAAAAATAGCTGGCATTTTCATGGCAACACATAACTGCATCAAAAAAATAGTGGCATAGTTTTCATTTGATTCATAATTATAATTTGATGCATTATGATTAATAGGGACGGCGCATGCATAAGCCTTTGGCAACAACATGCAACAAAATTTACGGGCAAACAAAATGCAGGGCAAACCTCATTCGATGTAGCAATTGCCGGAGGCGGCATTACAGGCATAACAACCGCATTGCTATTACAGAAAGCCGGCAAAAAATGTATTGTATTTGAAGCTTATAACCTTTGCTTTGGTACCACCGGCGGAAGCACCGCACATTTAAATACGTTGCTGGATAGTCCTTATACCACGCTTATAAAAAATTTTGGAAAAGAGAATGTTGCATTGGTTGCCCGTGCCACTGAACAAGCAATTCAACTGGTTAAGCAGCATATAAATGAATATAAGATAGATTGTGGTTTTAAAGATGCCGCAGCCTATTTATTTGCCTAAAACGCTGAACAGGTAAAAGAGCTGGAAAGCATTCACGATGCCTGCCGTGAAGTAAATCTGAAGGCTGTATATGCAAAAGATCTGCCGTTAAACATTTCTTCCAAAAAAACAATGAAGATAGGAGGCCAGGCAAAATTAAACCCGGTTCAATATGTGCATGCGCTGGCACATGCTTTTGAAGATGCGGGCGGCATTATTATGCAGGATTGCCGCGTGGAAACTGTTGCAGATAATGAAGAAGTTGAAATAAAAACTTCAAAAGGAAATTTTCGTTCCTCATTCTTTATTTATGCTACACATATTCCTACTGGTATTAATTTATTACACTTAAGATGTTCCCCTTATCGCTCGTATGCAATAGCAGTTATTTTAAAGAATAAAGAATATCCGGCAGATTTATATTATGATATGTATGATCCTTATCATTATGTCCGCTCTCAGGAAATAAACGGGCAGGAATATTTAATAGCAGGTGCCGAAGATCATAAAACAGGACACATAGAAAACACCGGGGAATGTTTTGATAAGCTTGAACAATATGTAAGAAAATATTTTGATATTGAAACAATTGCCAATAAATGGTCTTCCCAATACTTTGAACCCGCTGATGCGCTGCCATATATCGGAGAGCTGCCCGGACATAGTGAAAAAATATTGGTTGCCACAGGTTATGGTGGCAACGGTATTACCTATAGTCATGTAGCGGCAGTTACATTACGTGATATTATTTTAAATAAACCCAATCCATATATCCGGTTATTTAATCCAAACAGGATAAAACCTGTAGCCGGTTTTGTTTCTTTTCTTTCACATAATGCCAATGTGGTAAAACAATTTGCCGGCCGCATTTTTGGACATGACCAGCTAGATAAAATAAGTGATTTAAAACAAGGCGAAGGAAAAGTAATTAAATACGACGGTGAAGTGATAGCGCTGCATAAAGATGAAAAAGGCCATCTTCATGCAATACACCCTGTTTGCACACACATGAAATGTGAAGTAAAATTTAACAACGCGGAAAAAAGTTGGGATTGCCCTTGTCATGGTGCGAGGTATAATGTGGATGGCAATGTTATAACAGCCCCTTCCAGTCACAACCTTGAAGATGTAAACATAAAAATGCACAAGCCCTGAATGTATGAAGAGATACCTCTGTCATATAAAAAATTATAAACAGCGGTATATGGTTTTGGAATGATTCCTGTATTTAAAATCATAAATATTTATTATGGCAACTACAACAAAAAAATCAAGTGATAAACGCACTTTAATTGCTCCAAACGGAGATAAGCGTTATGTGAAAAGAGATGCGCAGGGCCGCTTTAAAGAAAGTGATGATGTGAGCCGTTCATTAAGTGCCGATAAAAGGCAGCATGCAAAAACAAAATCAAAACCGGGTTACGGCGATAAAGGTGACAGTTAAGCTATGCCTTCGTCCGTAATCGGGAAGATACAGTATGATCCCGGGACAAAATCGTTAGAGGTGCATTTTGTTTCGGGATTAATATATGTTTATCACGATGTGCCGCAACCTATATATGCAGCCTTTTTATCATTTCGTGAAAAAGGCATTTACTTCAACCGGCATATAAAAGATAAGTACAGGTTTACCAAATTGCCTGGAATACAAACATAGACACATGGCAAGAAGTTTCCATGCAATTTTGCTCTCTTAATGCTTTTACTAAAAAGACATTATTCTGGCACTTCAAGTGGCAAATAAATCAGGTTTTGGAAGTGCTGACCGATGACTCCAATGCAAGACTATTATGTACGCCTTGACTATTCCATTTCCAAATGTCTTAGCTGTTATTCAGCTTCTCCAAAATCTTCCGCTGCGCATCTTTTAATTCATCTTCAGTAAGCTTTATTTTACCTCTTGTAAAATTCAGGTCATCCATAGTATTAATGGGCACGAGATGCAGGTGGGCATGTGGTACCTCGAGGCCAACGACAGCCATACCGCAACGTTTGCAATCAAAAGATGCTTCTATGGCTTTTGCTATAGGTTTTGCAAATACAAGTATTGATTGCAGATAATCATCGCTTAAATCATATATCTTATCCACTTCAACTTTTGGTATCACCAGCGTATGGCCCGGCACCAGGGGAAATATGTCGAGAAACGCATAAAACTTATCATCTTCTGCAATTTTATAAGAAGGAATTTCGCCGGCAATAATTTTTGAAAATATGCTCATAAAAATATTTTAAATACATCAAAAATAAAAAAGCTGCGCAATGTGCGCAGCTTTAAAGTATGGGCAAAAAAAATTAAATAGCTATTTCTTCAATTTTAAATTTCAGGATACCTGTTGGTGCTTTTACCACAGCCACTTCACCTTTTTGCTTACCCAGCAACCCCTGGCCTATGGGTGATGAAACAGAGATTTTATTGGCTTTAAGATCAGCCTCTTTTTCACCAACGATCTGGTAAGTAACTGTTTTTTTGGAAGCTACATTGGTAATGGTTACTTTGGTTAAAATAGAAACCTTGCTGGTGTCAATTTCGCTTGCATCTACAATTCTTGAGTTAGCAATTTGGCCTTCAAGCAATGCAATCTTAGCTTCCAGAATCCCCTGGGCTTCTTTAGCTGAATCGTATTCAGCGTTCTCTTTCAAATCGCCCTTTTCTCTTGCTTCGGCAATGGCACGTGAAGCCGCAGGCCTTTCAACAGATTTCATGTGTTGCAATTCCTGCCGCATTTTTTCAAACGCTTCCTTTGAAACGTACATAGTGTCACTCATAATATCTGGTTTTAAACGAGTAAAAAAAAATACAACGCCACAAATACATGCAGCGTTGCATAATCACAAATATAGTAAAAAACGTGTTAAACAAACGCAACAAATAAAATATTATAGCCCGTTCTATGCGACTTCTACCAGGATGATTATTTGTTGTACAACGCCGTTAGAAACAGCCCTTTTGTTTAATAAAAATGGCAGATGAAAGCAACACTATTTCTCATGGAAATAATAATTTTTATTTTTTATCATATAACAATGAAACTTAATTTTAAGTAATATTTCAGTGGCTGATTTGCTCTAGTAATTGCTGCTGCTATCTATCGTTTAATCTCTCACAATGAAACAAACATCTGCCAAAACAAAAATTACAGTTGAAGATTTTACGCAACAGCCTGAGGTGCTGCAATGTCTCGAGCAATTAAAGGCAGCATTTGATACAACAAAAGGCGGCCGTGAATTTATTATTTCTGATGTGCTGGATAAAGAAGGCCATCAATATGTAAACCTTGTGCAGAAAGGCGGTGGCG
>JAEWBD010000119.1 GCA_023391315.1 Bacteroidota bacterium
GGAATTACTGGCTCAGTTTAAGCAAACAAACGACAACCGCCTGCTGGGAATTTTATTGCAGCGTTATACATTGTTATTGCTGGGTGTGTGCATGAAATATTTAAAAAATGAAGAAGCCGCGAAGGATGCAGTGCAGCAAATATTTTTAAAGGTAATTCATGAGTTGCAGCGTTATCCTGTACAATACTTTAAAAGCTGGCTGTATATGATTGCCCGCAATTATTGTCTCATGCAACTACGCCGGCACGGAGAAAAACATGTAGCTGAATTCACGGATAATATTGCAGATGAAGCGTTTCCATTACAGGAAGAGATTGAAAAACAGCAAATGATATCGCTGGTTGAAACTTCGTTGCGAGAATTAAATGAAGATCAGAAAACATGTATAACTTTATTCTATCTTGAAAAAAAATCTTACCAGCAAATATGTGAGCTAACCGGCTTTAGCCTCATGCAGGTAAAAAGTTATATTCAGAATGGCAAACGTAATTTGAAATTACTTGTTGAAAGAAAATTGCATAAAGCAGATGAGTGAGTTAAATAAAATATGGAATGTGGATGACAAACTGAATGAAGAACAGTTAATGAATTATATAAATGGTAAATTAACTGAGGAGGAAGCCAATGCCTTTGAAAAAAAAATGGCCGGTTCTGCGTTTATAAGTGATGGCGTTGAAGGGTTGCAGCAATTTTCTTCTGCTGAAAAAATAGATCTTTTTACAAGACAGCTCAATGATAACCTGCGCAAAAAAACTGCTGCAAGAAAGCAAAAAATGAAACGCAGCTTCAAAGGTTTGTCATGGGAACTGATGGCAATCATTGCAGTAATAATCCTTTCCCTTATCGGTTACGCCGTTATTCAGTTACTGAATAAATAATTTCATGCACTTATAAGTTTCTATGCATCACATACAATCAGCCCTGGCGCTATTCGTATCTTAAAGCTGTAATCGGGTTCAGTCTTGATGCTTTTACGGCAGGCCATATACCCGCAAGCAAACCAACACCTGAACATATAATGATACCGGCAATAACCCACGCCCACGGAATGGCGAAACCGGCTTTAAGCAGCATGGCAAATACATTACCGATAATTACACCGAGCACAATTCCAAACAATGCGCCCAGCAGGCTTATAATAACAGATTCAAATAAAAATTGCTGGCGGATATTGCTGCGCTTTCCGCCCAGCGCTTTTATTAATCCAACTTCGCGGGTGCGTTCATTTACAGAAACCAGCATAATATTCATTAAACCTATGGCTGCGCCAATTAATGTGATTAAACCAATGGCGGCAGCGGCGGCCTGTATGCTTCCCAACAAGCTTATGAATGTAGCAGCCAGTTTATCACTTTTTTCAATTACAAAGTTATCGGTATCTGTAGGCAGAAGTTTGCGCACACTTCTGAAAACGGCTGTGGCTTCATTTACGGCACCGTCAACCAGCGAGATATCGTCTGCCAATACACCTATCAAAAAAGAACTGGCGCCAAAGCCCGTTGCCCGCACATTGTTATAAGAAGTTATGATAACATTATCCGCCCGCAGCAAAGCGCTCGACCCTTTTGATTTCAGTACGCCAATTACGCGGTATGGCTTCCCTCCCACATTTACAAATTTGTCAACCGCTTTATCTTTTAACTGTCCGAATAATTTAGTAGCAACATCGCTTCCAAGCAGGCATACATTGCGGCCGCTATGCACATCGGCAGGGGTTAAGTTTCTTCCTGCTTCAATGGTAAAACCGTTTACGGCAAGATAATTTTCATCGCCGCCGTTCATGCGGACATTGGGATTTGTTTTTTTATCCTCATAATGAATTTCATAATTACTGTACCCGCCCAAGGAAATAGATACAGATGCGGGATAATGAAACTTTTCTTTGAAAGTTTCTGCTTCGTTCAATTGTATGGGTTTATCAAGGTTCGATTTTTTAGCTCTTTTAGTTTTATCGGCATCTCCGTTATCATTATCATCATTAAACCTGAAACGTTCTTTATAAGAAATGGTAAAGCCGTTAGCGCCCATGGTAGAAAAACTGTTGCGCAACCCTTCGTTCATGGCCTGTATAGCGGTAATGATGCCAATAAGCGCCATAATCCCAAAAGCAATAATCGCTACAGTAATACCCGTACGCAACCTGTTACTGCGGACGGTGCGATAAGCAAGGCTAAAAGAATCTTTAATTGTCATTCGGTAAAAAATCGAAAGTAATAAAAATTGAAGGTAAGCATCCGGCTGTTTCTGCAACCACATTTTATGTAAAAGGTATTTTTATGTTACAGGTTGTAAAAAAAATACCTTAGGCGAATGTTTTACCTGCTATCAGAAAAACTTTATTTATTTATGTAACCGATTTCATAACAATCAATATATATTTGCAATTATTAAGGCAGGCTTGCTTTATGAAACTAACGGTTTAAAGGTTTATACATAAATACACTTATGCTAAAATGCTATAATCGGTATCTTGCCGCCGCCGGATTAAGGGCAGGCATCATAGCCGTTTTATGCAACAATTCGGGCAAGCCTTTGCAAACAACCGGACATTAAAAACGGTACCTGTCAAAAAAAAATATATTTTAAAACATATAAACATGAAAGTTACAATCGGGGAAAAAGAATATTTCACGGGCTTAGAACAAATAAAATATGAAGGCCCTAAAACAGATAACCCGCTTGCCTTCCGGTGGTATGATACCGATAAAGTTGTAGCAGGCAAACCTATGAAAGAATGGCTTCCATTTGCAGGCGCTTACTGGCATTCCTTCTGCGCCAATGGTTCCGATCCGTTTGGCCAGCCAACCCAGTTTTTTGAATGGGATAAAAAAGAAGATGCGGTAGAAAGGGCAAAAGATAAAATGGATGCTGCGTTTGAATTCTTTACAAAACTAGGCCTCCCCTATTATTGCTTTCATGATATAGATGTGGTGGATTATACAAGCGATGTGGCAGAAAACGAAAGAAGGCTGCAGGCGCTGGTTGAATATGCCAAACAAAAACAACAGGAAAGCGGCGTTAAACTATTATGGGGCACCGCCAATGTTTTCACGCATCGCCGGTATATGAACGGTGCATCCACCAACCCCGATTTTCATGTGCTGGCGCATGCGGCTGCACAGGTAAAAGGCGCAATAGACGCAACGATTGCATTAGGCGGCAAAAACTATGTTTTCTGGGGCGGCAGGGAAGGTTATATGAGCCTGCTAAATACTGATATGAAGCGGGAGAAAGAACACCTGGCAAAATTTCTGCATGCTGCAAAAGACTATGCCAGGAAAAATGGTTTTACCGGCACATTTCTTATTGAACCAAAACCCTGTGAACCAACGAAACATCAATACGATTATGATGCTGAAACAGTAATCGGCTTCTTAAGACATAATGGCCTCGATAAAGATTTTAAACTTAACCTTGAAGTAAACCATGCAACTTTAGCCGGCCACACATTTACACATGAATTGCAATGCGCCGCAGATGCAGGTTTGCTCGGCAGCATTGACGCTAACCGCGGCGATTACCAAAACGGTTGGGACACAGACCAGTTTCCTAATAATATCAATGAACTGGCAGAAGCAATGTTGATTATCGTGGAAGCCGGGGGATTGGGTTCAGGAGGCGTGAATTTTGATGCCAAAATCAGGCGCAATTCCACTGATAAAGATGATATTTTTCATGCCCACATAGGCGGGATGGATAGTTTTGCAAGGGGACTGATTATTGCTGACCAGGTGCTGAACTTATCGCCTTACAAAAAAATGAAACAGGATCGTTACAGCAGTTACGACAGCGGCAAAGGCAAAGCTTTTGAAAACGGTGAGCTGAGTTTTGAAGACCTTAGAAATTATGCAGCCGAAAACGGCGAGCCTGCTGTAAAAAGCGGCAAGCAGGAATTGCTGGAAAATATCATCAACCAATATATTTAAACGCACTCAAAAAATTAATCCGGGTAGCTTTATTGAGCTATCCGGATTTTTAATAAAATGTACGCAACCGATTACAATATTTAATGCCGTTTCGTCTTTAATTAAAGATTATCTTAAAGCAAAAATATAAAGCAGCCAACATTTTAGAAATATGGAAGATAACAGGAAAAAAATTGCAGTTGTTACGGGTGGAGGTACGGGCCTGGGTTTTGGCATAGCGCAAAAGTTTACACAACATAATATAGAAACGATCATTATCGGGCGCAATATTGAAAAGCTTGAGCATGCACAGCAACAACTGGGTTCATCATGCCATATCATGTGTTACGATTTAAGTGATCTTGCAGGCATTCCTTCCCTCATACAAAAAATTGTAGAAATCCATGGCCGGATAGATATATTGGTAAATAATGCCGGCATTAATATGAAAAAAGAATTTACTGAAGTAACGGATGAAGATTTTGCTGCCATCATCCATACAAACCTTAATGCTGTATTTGCTATCAGTCGCGAAGTGGTAAAAGACATGCTGAAATATAATTCAGGCTGTATCATTAATATCAGTTCGATGGCAGCGCAATATGGCTTGCCTAAAGTGATTGCTTATTCTGCCAGCAAATCTGCAATTGACGGCATTACAAGGGCAATGGCTACAGAACTTTCACCAAAAGGCATTCGCGTAAATGCAATTGCACCCGGCTTTATTTATTCTGATATGACGGCCAAAGCACTCAATGAAGATATAGACCGCAAAACACGGGTGTTTGCGAGAACGCCAATGGGAAGAATGGGACAACCTGATGATATAGGCGAAGCGGCATTATTTCTTGCCAGCGAAGGCGCGGGGTTTATTACGGGAGTTGTATTACCGGTTGACGGCGGAAATTCCATTGGCTTTTAATTACAATAACAGCATAATTCATAATAAAAAAGCGCCCTTAAAGCGCTTTTTTATATATTTAAACTGTTACGGATGTTTAGGCATTCCCGGAGGTGCTGGTGGCCTTGGGGGCCTGTGGCCTTTTCCCGGAGGTGCACAAGAAACAATCATTGCAGATAAAAACAGGGCCATAAACAATAAACGGAAAATACTTCTTATTTTTTTCATACCGGTTTTTTAGGCTTATAAAAAGAAAATCGTGCCATTTAGCTAAACCGGCAATAACAATGTCGAAATTTTTAGCAGGATAGGTTGGGTAGTTGAGGCGCTAATCTATTAATTCATCTTCTGCTATCGCAGCGTTTTCTTCCTTTTCGGCCGCAGCTTTAAAAGAAAAATTTCGTTGCGTGAAATAACTGAATAATACAACAATAAAAGTTGTGATAATTTTTGAAAAAGTAGGCCACCAGTGAAATCCTTCAACAAATAATTTCAGGAAAAAATAATTGAGCGCAATGCAGGCCACTACAATTAAAAAGTAGCGGAAAATTTGTACGCGTTTACGCGTTTTGGTTTGCTGCCATACCACATAACGGCTTAAATAAAAACCCACCGGAAAAGAAATACAAAATGAAATAATAAATGCAAAAATGTATGGGCTAATAGCAACAC
>JAEWBD010000159.1 GCA_023391315.1 Bacteroidota bacterium
GAATTGAGCAAGGTGGCGCAAACAAAAGCCAGCGACCCAAGGCTTAAAGATTTTGCGGATATGATGGTAACAGATCATACTGCCGCTGCTGATAAGTTAAAACAACTTGCCACTGCAAAAAGCATTACGCTGCCGGATAAGCTGAGCGATGCTTCACAGAAAAAGCTGGATGACCTGAATAAAAAGACAGGGAAAGACTTTGATAAAGCTTATACAAACGATATGCTTGACGGGCATAAGGATGCCGTAGATGCTTTTGATAAAGGCAGTAAGAATTTACAGGACGCCGATTTAAAGAATTTCGCGTCTACAACCCTGCCTACAATTCAAATGCACCAGGATTCAATAAAAGCAATAGCAGGAAAAAAATAAATCCACTATAATCAATAAAAAACCGTCTCCTTAAGAGGCGGTTTTTTTATGTATATAAATTGTGAAGAGGATTGTTTGAATTAAAATTGATGTAAGCGCCATATATAATAATTTTATTTTTTGTTGCTGCATGTTTACATTTTTCTACAACATCTTTATAAAACTTTATCCAATTGGCGCTACTATAATATCGCCATTTAATGAAAAGGCTGCATTCTGGATAAAAGGCAGAAAAAATATTTTTAATAAGGTAAGTAAAGCAATTGCTGATGATACGTCATTAAAAATATGGATGCATTGTTCTTCGCTTGGTGAATTTGAACAGGGCAGGCCATTGCTTGAAAAATTCAGGCAATCGTATCCTTCCTATAAACTGGTGTTGACTTTTTTTTCACCTTCCGGTTATGAAGTGCAGAAGAATAGCAAGATCGCCGATTATATATTTTACCTGCCTGCTGATTCAAAGGCAAACGCTGAAAAGTTTATCCGGTTAATCCAGCCTTCGCTTGTAGTGTTTGTAAAATATGAATACTGGTTTTATTATTTAAAAGAAATCGATAAACGCAATATCCCGTTAATACTTGTATCGGGTATTTTCTTTCCTAATTTCTCTTTTTTTCAATGGTATGGAAAGCTGCAGCGGCAAATGCTCACATTCTTCACGCATTTTTTTGTACAAACAGAAGATTCTAAAAACCTGTTGCATTCAATTAATGTTAATAATGTAACCGTATCCGGAGATACGAGGTTTGATCGTGTATTGGAAGTAGCATCCGAATTAAAACAGTTTCCGGTAATTGAAAATTTTATTGGCGATAAAAAAGTTATTGTCGCCGGCAGCACGTGGACAGAAGATGATGAAGCGCTTGATCATTTCGCCAACACACGCCCGGAGTTAAGATTTATAGTTGCACCGCATGATATAAGTAAGGAAAGGCTGGAAGAATGCTGCAAATTGTATAAGCATGCCATATTATTTTCTGAATATAATAAAGCCATTGCCGGCAGCCAGCCATTGCCTGATAACATCAATACATTGATTATTGATAATATCGGCACACTTAAATTTCTATACCGATATGCCGCTATATGTTATGTGGGTGGCGGTTTTGGCGATGATGGCATTCATAACATTCTTGAAGCGGCTGTATATTATAAACCGGTTTTATTCGGGCCGGCATTTGATAAATTTTATGAAGCCTTACAATTGATTGATAAAGGCGGCGCCTTTGATGTGGAAGATGCCATTGAACTGGAAGCGCAATTAGATGAGTTATTGCAGGATAAATATTTATACAGGCAGGCCTGCCGCATTGCCGGTGATTATGTAAAAAACAATGCAGGCGCAGCAGGCATTATTATGAATTATATTCAGGAAAAACGCCTTCTTATCAATTGATCAAATAAAACCGATGCCGGGCTGTTTTCGTTCCAACCCAGTTTTAATTTCAATTCTCTTTTTATCCATAATTCCGCTTCGCCGTAAATATTAAAACTATTGATGGTTTTAATGCTGCGGTCATACATGGTTTGATCGCCGCGGAACAATTCATTAATAAAAAGATATTGGTCGTTAATGCCAATTCCTTTGCGTAAATCTTTTATAGGCCCCGTGCTTATGTTTTGCGCAACTTCCTTTTGCGAAGATGATTGTTGTTTCAGCCTGTCATTCAAACTTTCCTGCTGTGATAACGTTTCGTTAACTTCCTGTTGTTTCAGTGCAAGCGTTGGTATTTCTACCATTGGATTGAAATAATTAAATTTATCTTCCTCTTCATCCGGCTGAAACACTGCTTCTTCCTTTTCTTCAGTTTCTATAATTGGAGCAGGTTGCTGTGGATCTGTTGATACCGGAGGAAGTATTGTTTCAATGCTGGTTTCACTCACAATGGCACTGCGGGCGGCAGGATAAAATACTGCAATGGATTCCTGCCGGTACTGTTCGTTTTGGGCAGACCTCTCCAGTTCAGATAAAAGCAATTGTGCTGTTATGCGCAATTGTTCATTTCCTGCGTTACTGTCATACAGTTCCTGTAAGCGTGCTATCAATAAGCCGGCTTTTTCCATAAGATATCTATATTTGAAAGCTTTACGTTATGGAATAACGATGTAAAGTTAAAATTTATTTCGATGTTTATTGAACCACACATAAAAGGAGGAAGGCGGGGATGGATTGAAGTGATCTGCGGTTCTATGTTCAGCGGCAAAACGGAAGAGCTTATACGCAGGCTGAAGCGGGCCCAAATAGCCAATCTTAAAACAGAAATATTTAAACCAGCCATTGATACACGTTATGATGAAATGAATGTGGTAAGCCACGATGAAACTACTATTATAGCGCAACCGGTACAACATTCACAAAATATTTTATTGCTGGCAACCGATGCCGATGTAATAGGCATAGATGAAGTGCAGTTTTTTGATAATGGCATTGTTAATGTTTGCGAACAACTTGCTTTAAACGGCACACGCGTAATTGTTGCCGGGCTTGATATGGATTTTACAGGCAAGCCTTTCGGGCCTGTTCCACAGTTGCTCGCCATAGCCGATTATATTACCAAACTGCATGCTATTTGTGTGCATTGCGGCAATATTGCCAGTATATCGTACCGTAAAACAAAACAAAGCGGGCAGGTAGTAATTGGCGAACTGGATGTGTATGAACCAAGATGCAGGGTTTGTTATGAGAAAGGGGATGCGATGTGAAGGTGGTTGAATAGTTGATGGGTTGATAAGAGATTGGAATTGGTAATTTGGAATCGTACTAATATCCATTGAATATTTAAAGGGTGCCGCGACTCTATTTTTTTATAGATCGTGTTTACAGTTAAGATTTAATATGGAATACCGGCAAACAAAATCAATGAAACCTGTTTTAATCTTATTCTTTTGTATCCTGATATTATTTGCCAAAGCGCAATCAATCACATCTTTTAATCAATATGTGCCTAACAGCAACCAGGTACTGTTTGTAAAAACACCTTCTGCCAGTTCAATTAAGGGAAAGATGTTTTTGTATGAAAGAAAAAATGATAAGCAATCCTGGAAGCTGCGTGATTCCTTTGCAATAACGGTTGGCCGCTCCGGCCTTGCAAAGATGCACATACTGCAATTCCATTGAATGATAGTTTACCGGTGAAGCATGAAGGCGATGGTAAATCGCCATCCGGCATTTTTAAGTTGTGGAAAGTGTTCAGTTATCATAACCTGCAACATTTAAAAATGCCTTTTGTGCAGGTTGATACGAATTTTTATTGTGTGGATGATGTTAACTCCCGTTATTATAACCAGCTTGTGCTTGCTGATACCGCTGCAAAAGATTTCAACAGTTTCGAGCACATGAAACTTAACAGCAATGGTTATGAATATGGTGTTTGGGTTTTATACAACAGTAATCCTGCAATAGCAGGTAATGGCTCCTGTATTTTTCTGCATGTGTGGAGCGATGAAAATACGCCAACTTCCGGCTGTACGGCCATGGCAAAAGAAAATATGCTGAAATTAATTCACTGGCTGGATTCGGGGAAAAATCCTGTGTTGTTGCAAATGGTAGGTGAATAGTTGATAAGTTGAATAGTTGATCGAGCGCATAGGAAGTTTCTAAACCCGTCAACCAATCAACCAATCAACTTGTTCCGTAAGCATTACAGCGGTTTCGTTTACACTGAACTGAAAATTGCCGCCCACTTTTAATGCATAATTTTCATTCACATGCCCAACCGGGAAATCGAAACAAACGGGATAATTATATTCTTTCACTTTATCAACGATCAACTCATATAATTCCTGGCCAAAAGGGATGATTGTGTCTTTCATGTCGGCAAATTTGCCAACAATAAGGCCTGAAAGACCGTCTAATTTACCAGCCCGTTTTAGTTGCAGCAACATCCTGTCGATATTGTATAAATACTCGCCAGTATCTTCTATAAACAGTATTTTATTTTTTGTACTGATGTCTGAGCGTGTTCCAACAATATGCGCCAGCAGCGCAAGATTGCCGCCAACCAATTCCCCTGCACCAATTCCTTTTCTGTTTAAAGGATGTGAAGCAATTGTATATGATTGATGTTTGCCTGTAATGCTGTTATAGATTGATTGGATATAAATTTCACTTTCTTCCATCTCATTAAAAGCGGAAGCCATCGGTGCATGTAGTGAAGCAATGTTATAGTTTGAATAAATGTGGGAGAGAAGAAGGGTTACATCACTGTAACCGATGATCCATTTGGGATGCTGTACAAATTTTATGAAATTGATGTCATCAATTATCCTGCTTAGACCATAACCACCCCTTGCACAAAAAATGGCTTTAACTTCTTCATCATCCAGCACAGATTGCAGGTCATCTAAGCGTTCTTCATCCGTACCTGAAAAATAACTGCATTGTGCGCCTAATGTTTTTCCACGTTTAACCTTAAAACTCCATTGGTGCAGGGTTTCAATAGAACGCTGCATTTTTTCCAACGGCATGCAGCCGGAAGGGCAAATCATGCCAATTGTATCACCTGGTTTTAAGTATGGGGGAATTATTGTCATTCGTTTAAGTATTGCTTTTAAATTGCCGCAGGATACACAATTAAACATTAGATTATAATAAATTATTCACGAAAGCATGTTTAATGTGCGCTGTATTCTTCAAAATAAAATATTTTATCAGTAAGAATGGATATTATGAAAAGGTTACAGGTTTTATTTTTTGTTTTTATATTTTTTGTGTCATGCGGCAATAATGAAAATAATACGGCACAAAAGAGTTTTGCTGATGAGTCAGTCAGCAACAATAAAACTATTGTAAAAAAATTTTTATTTGATAACACCAAAGCAGAAACCGCAGGTAATGCAGATTGGGTAATTGATGAAGATAATAATCTTGCAAAGCGGTTGCCAACGCCAGTGCAGGAAAACATTAATGCTTCAACACCTGAAACTTACTGGACGGGCGCTTTATCATCATGGGGCATTGCATTGGTAAAGCAAAAGCAACAGGTAGAAACTTTACAGGAAAACAGCCATATTACTTACGGCGATTTTAAGAATGTACAGGACCTCTCATATTATGACGTTTTTATTGTTGATGAACCCAATATCCGTTTCAGTAACGATGAGAAATCAGCTATTATAAATTTTGTAAAGAATGGTGGTGGCTTGTTTATGATTACAGATCATGATCATTCAGACCGCAATAATGATGGCTGGGATTCGCCTGCTATATGGAATGATTTAATGAATAATAATACGCTTCAAAAAGACCCCTTTGGGTTTTCTATTTATAAAACAAATATCAGCCAGCGGTCTTCCAATATTACAACGCTTGAAAATCCAATTACACAAGGCAGGCGGGGAGAAGTAACATTCCTGCAATTCAATAACGGCGCAACTATTACGCTTACATCGCCAACTGCCAAAGGTGTATGCTGGATGAATAATTATCCGCAAAATGACATACGTGTAATGGCTGCTTACAGCACTTATGGTAAAGGAAGGATAGTTGTTATTGGAGATAGTTCCCCCGCTGATGACGGCACCGGCGCCAAAGGCAACAAACTGCATGATGGCTGGAATGCGGTTGGTGAAAACCATTCCAGCTTTTTTATCAATGCATCGCTATGGCTGGCGAAGTTGCAATAATGAAGCAGGCAGGTGTCAGCATTCAGCTATTGGCAAATCGGAGACCAGGCGTTAGTCCAGCGCCTGGTTCAGATCATTAATAATATCATCTACAAATTCCAGTCCCACAGAAATTCTTATTAAGCCTGGTGTAATGCCAACATTCAGTCTTTCCTGTTCTGTAAGCTTTGAATGTGTGGTGCTGGCAGGGTGCGATGCGATGCTTCTTGTATCGCCGAGATTGGCTGTCATGGAAAGCATCTTCAGTTTATTCAAAAATTGCCTTCCTTTTTCAACGCCGCCCTTCACTTCAAAACAAACGATGCCGCCGCCCGCTTTCATTTGCTTCTTTGCAATTTCATACTGCGGATGATCTTCCATGAACGGATATTTTACCCACTCCACATTTTTATGTTGTTTTAATGCCTGCGCCACTTTTACGGCATTCTCGCAGTGGCGTTGTAAACGCACATCCAATGTTTCGAGGCTCTTGCTTAATATCCATGCATTAAAGGGCGATAAAGAAGGGCCTGTATTACGGCTGAATAAATAAATATCTTTTATCAAATCTTTTCTGCCAACAACAATGCCACCTAAAACGCGGCCCTGGCCGTCAATCCATTTTGTTGCAGAATGCACAATTATATCTGCACCGTATAATATAGGTTTTTGCAGCAAAGGTGTTGCAAAACAATTGTCAACATTGTAAATAAGATTATGCTGTTTGGCAAATTTTCCTGCCCATTCGAGGTCAATAATTTCAAGTTGCGGATTGGTTGGCGTTTCAATAAACAACATCTTGCTGTTAGGCTTCACGGCTTTTTCCCAGGCCGCTTTATCATTTGCATCAACCAAAGTAGTTTCAATACCATAACGCGGTAAAAATTTTGTGACCATTGTGTGGGTACTGCCAAATACCGAGCTGCAGCATATTAAATGATCGCCCTGTTTCAACAACGCAAACATGGATGCAAACACTGCCGCCATGCCCGATGCCGTTGCATAACCTGCTTCGGCGCCTTCCAGCGCACACATTTTTTTTATAAACTCATCAACGTTGGGGTTGGTAAAACGGCTGTAGATGTTTTCTTCCCTTTCATCCGCAAATGCAGCCCGCATGGTTTCCGCTTCATCAAAACAAAAACTGCTTGTTAAATAAAGCGGCGTGGAATGTTCCATTTCGCCTGTCCTGTCAATTTGTATTCTTATTGCTTCGGTTAATTCATTTGGTTTGTTGCTTGTATCGCTCATTTTTATTGGTTATTGATTTGATATTTTTTTATTACGAAGCACGCTGATCAACGCCAGCATTTTGTTATCCATTATCCTTTTCTACTTTCACGCTCCATTTAATATCAGCGCCTGCCCTTCTTAATGTTTCAGCTACGGAACAATATTTATTGATGGATAATTCCACAGCCCGTTGTGCTTTGCTTTCATCCACATCGCCATAAATTATAAATTCAAGCTCCACTTTTTTCCATACAGAAGGCTCAACACCGGCTTCCCTTTCACCCCGCACAATGGTTTTATAATCTGTTACGCTCTGCCTTTGCTTTTTCAGAATTGATATCACATCCATGCCGCTGCAGCCTGCAAGTGCCATTAATACCATTTGCATTGGCCTCACACCAAAATTATCCCCGCCATGTTCCGGACTGTTATCTATCTTAACAGATTGTCCGTATTCATCTTTTACTTCAAAACCATAATCTCCATGCACCCGGTTTAATTCAACTGTTATCATTTTTAAAATTATTTGCCGGCAAAAATACTGTATGTTATCAATTTGATTTTATATTATGATATTGGAAACACATATTGTTAAATTTGCCGCCACATCGCAAATAGTAAAAATATTTAATGAAAGATTTTTTCAGGAAGATTTATACCAATATCCGTCTTAAGCTAAAGGGTGCATTCGATGCCATCAGCAATGAAAACATTAAAAGTAATATTCTGCAGGCAGTGCCCTTCTGGATTGCTTCAATTATAACAGGGTTAATTGCAGTACTCTATACAAAAATGTTTGCATTCGCAGAATCAATAAGAGGTTGGCTTTTTGATACACATGCATGGCTTTTCTTTATAATAACACCTGTTTGTTTTATTATTTCATGGTGGGTGGTTGCAAAATTTTCGCCTTATGCTAAAGGCAGCGGTATTCCACAGGTTATGGCGGCTATAGAATTGTCAACGCCGAGGTATAACAGCAAAATAAAAAAGATGCTGAGCATTCCCGTCATTTTTGTAAAGATCATTTCTTCTTTAATTATGACATTGGGCGGCGGCATTATAGGCAGGGAAGGGCCCACCATACAAATTGCCGGTTCCATATTCAGGAAGGTAAATGAGTGGCTGCCTGCATGGTACCCAAAAATTTCAAAGCGTATTATGATCATGACCGGCGCTGCAGCCGGGCTTGCCGCTGCTTTTAATACACCGCTTGGTGGTATTGTGTTTGCTATTGAAGAGCTTACCAAAACACATCTCAGCTATTTTAAAACGGCCATATTTACGGCCGTTATTATTGCCGGTTTAACGGCACAGGGCTTTTTAGGTTCTTATTTATATTTAGGCTACCCGCAAATTAATGCGCTTTCATGGTGGATATTCAGCTTGGTGATCGTTGTGGGCGCCGTAGCCGGTTTTCTTGGCGCATACTCAAGCCGTATTGTACTGCTTATACAGAAATGGAAGTCAACATTTAAATTTCAATACCAGCATGTTTTATACCTGGTATTTTGTGCGCTGCTTATTGCCAGTTTTGCCTTTTTCTTTAGCGCCGATGCCATTGGCTCCGGTAAAGATTTAATGGTGAAGGCGTTATTTACTTCAGAAAAATATACTACATGGTATATGCCGGTGCTTAGAATAACGGGCACCATTTTTTCATTCACTGCCGGTGGTGCAGGTGGTATTTTTGCGCCTGCATTAAGCGCAGGGGCAAGCATAGGCTCGCTGGTTTCAGGCTGGTTTAATTTAAATGGCAGCGATGCCAACATTATTATCCTTTGCGGTATGGTAAGCTTTCTTACAGGCGTTACGCGGTCGCCGTTTACCTGCGCCATCCTTGTTTTGGAAATGACTGACCGCAATAACCTTATTTTTCATTTAATGTTTGCCGGACTTGTTGCAAGCATCGCTTCACTGCTGGTAGATAAACATTCATTATACCATCACCTTAAAGACCAGTACCAGCACGAATTAATGCATGAAGATGATGCAAAGCCACAGCAAACTACCAGTGATGCAAAACAGGGAGATGCACAGAAAAATGAATAAATTCCGGAATTCAGATGATATACTTATTTTGACTGCGTGAAAATAATTATCCGCTTTTTTCAGCTTTTATATTGGTTGTATGCAATGCTTATGTTCATTGCTTTAATGCTTATCGTTTTTATATTGGTATTTATTTACCTGCCCCTGGGTAAAGTAAAAGCGGGAAACCTTGTTTATAAAACATGTCATGTATGGGGTGTTATATGGTATTTTCTTATTGGTATAAAACATAAGGAAATTTATGAGGCGCCGCATAGCAGGAATAACCAGTACATCTTTGTTGCCAACCATTCTTCTTACATGGATATTCCTTCCATTGTAATGAGCATGCACCAGCCGGTGCGTGTGTTGGGTAAATATGAAATGGTGCATTACCCGGTTTTTGGTTTTATTTATCGTGTGGCCGTTATTTTGGTTGACAGGAGTGATGCAGCACACCGTGCACAAAGCTTACGGGCTTTAAAAGCAGCCATTGGACATGGCATTTCTATTTTTATTTTTCCTGAAGGCACATTTAATGAAACAGGAAACCTCTTAAAAGAATTTTATGATGGCGCTTTTCGCACGGCTGTTGAAACGCAAACGCCCATAAAACCAATTTTGTTTATTGATAACTATAAAAGACTTAACCAGAAAAGTATCTTTTCATTAACACCCGGGATTTCACGTTGTGTTTATTTAGATGAAATAAGTGTTGAAGGTTATACCGCTAAACAGGATATAAAGTTGCTTAAGCAAAAAGTATATGATGCTATGGAGGAAGGATTAAGAAGATATAGAAAATGAACCCCAGCCCTAAAGGGAGTTATTTAACTTCCTAATTTTATACCAGGCCTGAATAAATATTAAAATTGTGAGCTTCAAACAATGTTGACTTATAAAATTTCATTTCAATATTCACCTAAACCAGATTGGAAGGAAGGAATGCATTACGGAGCACACCCTCTTATATTTCAAAAAGCGGAAGCTTTGCGAAACCAGACGACACATGCAGAGGAGTTATTATGGAATTATCTTAAAGTCAATGAATGGAAATTAAAGTTCAGAAGGCAGCATCCTTTGTCAATTTATGTTGCAGATTTTTATTGTCACACTTTAAAGCTGATAATAGAAATTGATGGTTCCGTTCATAATGAAGAAGATGTTAAAAGAAATGATGCTGAGAGAGAAGCTAATTTAATAAGCCTTGGCATAGCGATTACGTTTTAAAAATGAAGAGGTAATAAACAAGCCGGAAATTGTTTAGCCAGTATTAAAAAGAAAATTGACGAGATGCAATCATCCAGTAACAATGTCGGTACAACTCAAACAAATAGCGGCGAAAGAAAATTTAACGACGGCGCAACTGCGGGTGGCTTTCCCCCTTTAGGGGCAGGGGGCTCCAAGGATGCTCTTTTCGCCGAAATCATCATCCCGCTTGCATTGCCGCAAACCTATACATGGCTTATTCCCGCACAATTTCAGCAAGCCGCAAAGCCGGGTATTCGTGTTGAAGTGCAGCTAAGAAATAAACGTTATTCCGGTATTATTAAAAAGCTCATTCATCAAAAACCTAAAGATTTTCAGCCAAAACCTATTCTTAATATCCTGGATGATGAGCCATTATTGCACCGGCAGCAATTGCAGTTATGGCAATGGGTGGCAGATTATTATATGTGCAGTGAAGGCGAAGTAATGCAGGCTGCCATGCCGGCCAATCTTAAATTGTCAAGTGAAACTATTTTAGTTTGGAATGATGAGCACAACGAAGATTTCAGCAATTTGAATGACAAGGAATATATTGTTGCCGAAGCATTAAGCATCAAGAAAGAACTAAAACTGAGTGAAGTGCAGCAGTTGCTTGATGCATCGCACGTTTATCCTGTAATAAAAAAACTGATTGAAAAAAACGTTTGCCATGTTTGGGAAGAGCTGAAAGAAAAATATAAAGAGAAAACAGAAACCTATATTACACTTCATCCGCAATACCATGATGAAGAAAAGCTGGCCGGGTTACTAAATACTTCAACCCGGGCGCCGAAGCAAATGGAATTGCTCTTATCTTACCTGCATTTGATTAAGGAAGAAGGTGAAGTAACACAATCATCATTATTAAAAAAATCCAATGCGGCCGCTGCACAATTAAAAGGGCTGGTTGATAAAAATATTTTGCTTGCAGAAAAGCGTTCCATCAACCGCATAAGAAGCCTGCCAAAGAATGTTCATATCGATTTCACTTTATCATCTGCCCAGCAAACCGCATTGAATGAAATTGATGGTTCATTCAAAGAAAAAAATGTTTGTCTATTACATGGCGCTACGGCAAGCGGTAAAACACAGATTTATATTAAGCTGATAGAACAATATATTCAGCAGGACAAACAGGTTTTATATATGCTGCCGGAGATTGCGTTAACAGCACAGGTTATACGCAGGCTGCAAAAACATTTTGGCGGTTATATTGCCGTATATCATTCCAAATTCAATGCAAACGAACGAGTTGAAATATGGAACCGCATTAAAAGTGGTGAGCTGAAAGTGTTACTGGGCGCACGTTCTGCATTGTTTTTGCCATTTAAAGACCTTGGGTTAATTATAGCGGATGAAGAACATGACGCCTCTTATAAGCAGCAGGACCCGGCACCACGTTATCA
>JAEWBD010000191.1 GCA_023391315.1 Bacteroidota bacterium
CCAGGGCATTGGTTATGTTATGATTGATGCGGCCAAAGGAACACGTGCCAGCTTAACTGATAAGCCAGAAGGCCTTGATGGCAATACATATGGCTCCCACGGTAAAGAAGTACTTTCTCCTGATGGCAAAAAAGCAGTATTTATAAAGGATTATAATTTATGGGTAAGGGATGTTGCTACCAATCAGCTCACGCAGCTTACAACAGATGGTGTTGAATATTACGGCTATGCAACCGACAATGCCGGTTGGACGCATTCTGATAATGCTATTGTAAGATGGTCGCCCGATTCTAAAAAGATTGCCACTTTTCAGCAGGATGAACGCAAGGCCGGCGACATGTACCTCGCTACAACCAATGTTGGGCATCCCACATTGCAGCACTGGAAATATCCATTGCCCGGCGATACCAATATCATCATGATTGAAAGGGTGGTGATTGATGTTGAAAACCCTAAAGTGATCCGTCTTCAAATTCCGCCTGACCCGCACCGTGCCACTTTGAGTGATGATATTTCAAGCAGCGGCACATTTGATGATCTAAGCTGGAGCGATGATGGTTCTCAGTTTGCTTTTGTTTCCACTTCTAGGGATCATAAAATTGAAAAAGTGCGTATTGCAGATGCCAACACCGACGCTGTACGCGAAGTGTTTGAAGAAAAAGCACCCACGCAATATGAATCGGGCTGGGGTTCTATTAACTGGAAATATTTACCAGGCACAAAGGAGATCATCTGGTTTTCAGAACGCGATAACTGGGGCCATTTATACCTGTACGATGCAACAACAGGCAAGCTCAAAAATCAAATTACAAAAGGCGATTGGGTGGTTACGCAAATGTTGCATGTGGATGAAAAAAGCCGGACGATTTATTTTCTTGCCAACGGGCTTGATACCGCCAATCCCTATTTCACGCACTTTTATAAAATTGGTTTTGACGGAAAGAAAATGGTATCGCTTACGCCGGAAACAGGTTTTCACAAGATTACTTTATCGCCATTAAAAAATTATTTTATTGATGATTATTCGCAGCCAGATGTTCCCAATACAGTTGTATTGCGCAATACAAACGGGAAGGTTATTACAACACTGGAAAAAACAGACATCAGCCCGCTAAAAGCAATTGGCTGGCAGCCGCCAAAACCTGTAACCTTAAAAGCGCATGATGATACCACAAATATTTACGGGCTGATATTTACGCCGTCCAATATTGACCCCACAAAAAAATACCCGGTTGTGGTTTACATTTATCCTGGCCCACAGGGCGGAAGTATTGGCGGCAACTGGGGTTTCTCTGCCGCCAGGGGCGATAATCAATCACTGGCAGAATTGGGCTTTGTGGTGGTTGCCTTTGAAGGCACTTCCAACCCGCTCCGTTCCAAATCATTCCACGACATGAGTTATGGTTTTATGGCAGAAAATACTTTGCCCGATCAGATTACCGGCATAAGGCAACTGGCTGCACGCTATGCCTATATTGATACAAACCATGTAGGTATCTGGGGCCACTCCGGCGGCGGTTTTGCCACAGCCTGCGCCATGTTTAAATTTCCTGACTTTTTTAAAGTGGGCATTTCAGAATCAGGCAACCACGATAACCGTAATTATGAAGATGATTGGGGTGAAAGATATATCGGCCTGCTTAAAAAAGATGCTTCAGGAAAAGATAATTACGAAGCGCAGGCCAACCAGGTGTATGCCGGTAACCTCAAGGGCAAATTATTACTGGCGCATGGTATGCTGGATGACAATGTGCCGCCCTATAATACATTGCTGGTGGTGGAAGCGCTAGAAAAAGCTAATAAAGATTATGACCTGATCATTTTTCCCAACAGCCATCATGGTTACGGGACCTATTCTTATTATATGATGCGCCGCCGCTGGGATTATTTTGTATCGAATTTGTTGGGCGCTGCGCATCCGAAAGAGTATAAAATAACCAATACAATGAATGGAAGATAGCGATTCATTCAACAGGTTATTTATTGTTGAATACTAATCAGCTACAATGCAAACAGGCCAGGCCACTACTGCGGCCGTATATTTAATTACGCTTCTTGCCAACTTTTATTCCCAATATTTTTCTTGGCTGGCTGTAGGTTACCAGTATGTTTGTTTCACAATTGGGATTATTAGGATCATGAATAATTTTGGCCGATTCTACTGTAACATCTTTCTCCAATTGCAGGCGTTTGCAAAGTTCCGATAAAGTAATTGCCTTTTTTTCAGAATTGGCTTTAACCAGCGTTCCTTCGCCGCCGCAAAAAAACTGGGCAACCTTTTGTGTCGTTACATTCGGGTCTCCATTAGCCACTTTCGTAAGCAATGTTTTCAGATTTGCATCAGTCAGGCTTTTGCGTGTAGCGTTATCAGCCTGGTTTGGTGCGTTAGCGCCCGCTGCTGCGTTAGAAGCGATGTAAGTAAACTGTGGTGACGAAGCAGGCGACGGGCCATTTTCTGTTGTTACCGTAACAGGCCCTGTCTGGCTGCCTTCACCCACAATGGCTGTAATTTCCGTTGGCGAAATTATTTGGAATGATTTTGCTTCAATGCCGCCAAAGCTCACCGACTTTGTTCCGTTAAAAAAGCTGCCCATAATGGTTACACTTGTACCGGCACCGCCACTCGTTGGATAAATGGAATTAACAGCAGGCGGAATCTTTATTGACCGTGCAGGTAAAGCTTCCGCCTCACCTGTTGTATTACTGGCTGCAGACTTCTTCGGCAATACCACCACTGTTTTTGTATATCGTTTACTGCCATCGATGGTTAGTGTTATCATTTGAACGCCATCTTTATAAAAATTAAAATCAACGCCGGACGTGGTTTTAACCTCAGGGGAGCCTGACAAGCTCCACTAGTAGCTATAACTCGCTTTTATTAATGTACTGAAATGCGCTGATAATCCTGCCGTTACAGTATCTGCACCAATTATGGGAATTGCTGCAAACTGCGTCGAATCTGCCCGCCTGGCCGGCCTGGAAATGATACTAATTACAACAGTTTGCAGGCACGTATTATTTTGTGTGCATGAAACAGTAAAATCACCTTCTTTTAAAAAGCTATGCTGCATAACAGGTTTACCTGTTTGTTCACGGGCGCCATCACCAAAATCCCAGCGTAATTTATCTGTCGGTGTTGCCGGAACAGAAAAAGTAATAGACTCACCCACATAAAATACATTATTCGTTTGCTGCCTTAAACCTGATGTAGCAATTTCAAACGCAGAACAATCAACATGCGTTACCAGTTTAAAGCTTAAAAAAGATGCAGAGCAAACAAGCACTATCAGCATGGTTAACCACACACTGTTGTCGAGGCCCAGCCTTGATTTTGTAAATATAGAAGTGGAACTTTTCATAAATCATTCAACACAGGTTTGTTGCTAATAAGATTGATAAGGCGGTTTCATGCCTACCTGGCTTGATAACTGCGCGATATAAGCATTGGCGCTGTTTATTCTTTGCATTAAATTAGTCTGCTCCGACTGCAGTTTGCCGATGTCGGGTGATTGTGATCTTAAATTCACCAGGCTGGAATTGGCGCTCTTCAGCTTATACAAAGCGTCTATCATCTTTGCATAAATATTATCATTACCCGGCATTGCTTTTTCTTTGAATGCCTGCAGGTCGCTCATGGCAAGTGTTATACGGTTGTCTATAAGATCTGTTTGAACACTTGGCACTTGTAGTGTATCAATCAATGTTTGCAGGTCGGTAAGCTTGCCTGAAAACTGTACCATGAATTTTTGCTCCTTTTGATATGCGGTAATCTCTTCTTTCATTTTCCTGTTTTCTTCAAAAGGCACCTGCGTACTAAAAAATACGGTTACAACTATAACCGCTATTGTTATTATAAAAAAAATCAGGAAGTTTAAAAAGGCTTTGCGCCTTTCAGGCTGGTTAACTGGTTTCATAAATCAGTATGTTTATAATGAAATTATATTTATCCGAAAAAACGCCTTCTTGCTTTATTTGATTGCAACTCCTGGAAGCCGTTCTGTTCTTCCTTCACAAAAATCCCGGAGTCTTTTTTCTTTCCTATAAATTCAAGCTTGTGAAGCGTTTCAAATAAAGCAGCAACTACTTTTATAAATTGAGTTATTTTCTGAATGTTATTATTTATGTCGTTGTTATTATAACGTATGGCAGCAAGGCCCGTAAGCATATTTTCCAGTTCACCCTGCTTTAATCCACACCATTCACTTATATAATTCATCATTTCTTCCTTGCCGGAGCCTATGCGCAGATCAATTACATTCTTCATCAAACGGGCAAGGCTTACAATGCCTGCAAACATTTCAGCCGGCGATTCATATAATGTTTTCCATCTTGATTTGGTTATAATATCGCTGAGAAATATGATAAGCCTGTCACATAAAAAAAGTACTAATTCCGATAATTCATTCTGCTGGTTTTTCCTGTATATTTTTTGTACAATCTGCGAGCAACGCATTTCAAGCGTTGAAAAGAAATTGTCAAGCTCGCCATGCAGGCTCACAAGATCATCAAGCGCTTCAGTGGAATAACAGGGAGGAATATAATCAGCATCTACTCTTACATCGTTTCCTTCAGCCAAAATTTTACCTACAGTTAATGCAAAAGGATGATAGGCAAACTGGCTGTACTGGCTATCGCTTGCAATTTCAACTGAATAAGCAGGTAATACAAAAGGATATCTTGGAGGGTTTTCAGCAACATCAGGTGCACCGGCAGGTTTTTTCTGATATGGATTTATGATTAACACCACCCACCATATACTTTCAGACTTTGCTTCTGCAAAACTGAATGTTGTTGAGGGTGCAGTATCCAGATCAGTATTTATATTTTCAAAATTGCCCGTTGCCGGTAAATTAATTCTTATACCACCCGGCGTTACCGCCTGGCATGCCAATACGGCAACCCTAACCGTGTTTTGATTGTCGACAGATATTTTTACATTAAAATTGTCTTCGCCTGCTGCAGATGAAGGGATGACGCCAAACCTCGAATGAGAAACATTGAGGGCAGCCACATCATTCAATGCATCACGCCAGGCATCATCCTGTGCAATAAAATGGCTTTTATTAATCTTCATGCCGTCAATCCAATTGACCGGCAGATATTTAATACGGTCTCTCATTATATCATGTTTTCTATGCGTTCGCAAATAATTACTGTATTTTCTTTTATACCATTTTCCCGTATTGTTATTTCAGGATTTAATATGCGCTGGCGCTGATACCATTTTGGTTTCCTGCGAAACCACCATTGGTAAGCATCGTAATCTTTTGTGGCAAACTCAATAGGTGTTTCGCTTTGCAGTTCATTATAATCGTTTATAAAATGATAATAGAGTTCGCCAAGTTTCATGCCTTCGGGCGCTTTCGCCCTGAAATAAGAGCGGCCTGCATCGTTGTTTTTCTTTGCAATTTCAAAACCTATTACATACAATCTTTCCCTCGGATCTTCATCAGGTAACTCTATCTGGGAAGTTAATGGATAGCTCCATGTTACAAACCTTGCCGGCGGAATATTGAATGCAGCATTGAATGTATGATAAACAAGCATGGGAATAAAAAAAGCAAGACAGCTTAAAAGCATCGGGTAAAAGAGGTACTGCTTATCATTGGAAAGAAAATACTGCAGCGATGAAAATATTACCACCACAAAAAATATTACCGAAAATCCAAACATTATCTCAGCCAGTATTATTTTACTGTTACTGCCTTCGTTATAAGCATGAAAATATTTTTTGTGAACGATGGCAACATGTATAGCGCCAAAGATTAAAAATATAGATGCAATGATCCAGTAAACCGCAAAGCTGTGATCGCTTACAAATTTTGAAATATATGCAACAAGCGAAACGATAATGGAAGAGACGATACTGTATATAGTTGGCTTTTTTCCGCTGGCTGCAAAAGTTTCGGAGAAAGGTTTTACCAGGACCAAAAATGTAATTGCAAATGCAAGAAATACCCCAATATATCCCAAGAAAAATTTAATTGCCATGTAATACCCTTTAATGCAGTGCACACAAATAAATCAGTATAGAAAAAATAAAGCTTCATGTATCACGAAAGCTTTATTTAGCATTGAAAAATGCTACTGTTATTGTTGCTTGAATGAAGCTTTCCATTCCTCGCCATCATCACCTTTGTAACCATCCAGTTTAACAAGGAAGCTTTTTGCAGGGAAGAATGGCGTTATATGAATATCAAGGAAGATATGGTCTTTATGTTCTTCATCTCTTTCAAACCGTATGATCTGGAATTTCTCAATGAGCTTGTCAGGGCCTTGTATGCCATCAAGGAATTTTACAATCTGGGAACGAAGATTTTTTTCCATCTTCACATTCCACAATTCAAAGGCACGCCTGTTGAGAAAATCGGAAAGTACTTTGGCAATAAAATCAAATACACGCACTACAGAATAAGTTTGCATGCCTAGGTTATCGCCTGTAAATAATGTTTTGGCAGAGAAAGGCATTACCTTACCCCATTCACCAACCAATGGCACAAGGCCAACATTTTCAAGCTCTGATATTTCTGCTTTTTTCTGGTCGAAACGAACAGTATCTACTTCATCAATAGAGCCATAGGTTTTACCGGCAACCGGCTGCGATAATTTGGTACAATACATTTTACCCGCAAGCGCCGCAGAACCCGGAACATACACATCTTCTTCTTCACCAACGTCGGTTTTTTTACCCCTGCCCACAATATAGTTGCAGGTCATCATTACGTTTGCCTTATGCGCATCGCCGCTTGTAAGATTGGCATCGGTAAACATGTCGAGCACATCATCGGGCGTTTCAATATTTTCAAAATCTGTAACCAGCATTACTTTATTGTTATAGGCCATCTTCGCCCATTTATCAACCACGGTTGCAGATTTTAAATAACCGGGCACTACGAGCAGTGAATAATTCTGCCGCAGGTCTAAGCGGTCATATTTATTTTTCAATTCCTCCGCTATATATTCAATAAACCTTGGCTCATCCAAATCTGTAAGCTGATCCATGGAAGCATTCATCAATACAACATTCTTAAGCTTTGGCGATTCGGTATTTTTATAAAACAAGTGAACAGAGCGGTACGATTGTTCCATTTCGCGGCTGGCGTCTAAAACTTTTTTAAGGTTTTGTTTTAAAAGCTTCTCTGCATTTTCTGCCTTCTGAACACTCTTTTCCGCCATTTCTGCAACTGAATTGTTTTCTGTTAAAAGATCAATCCATAATTGCATCTTTTTCTTCAATTCAGCACGCTGCTGTTTCTTGGAAGCATCGGTTAAAAAAATATTACGCTTGGCTTTACGAACGGGGTTCATATTATCGGCGCCATCAACCACGGCTTCTAAAAAATCATACCCGCCTGTTCTGACCAATGTATTTAAAGAAGTTTGGAGAGAAGGCACTTCGGTCACGGCCTGTTTTTCGCCTTCTTTATATTGTAAAACGCTTTCGTCTTTTAATTCTGTTGACATATGTGGGAGTTTATGTTTACTGAATAATTATTTGAGGGGAATTATTTGCTGCCGGCTTCATCAAGTTCAGCGACCAATGCTCTTAAAGCATTAACAAAGGCCTGCTTTGTTTCAGGATTTTCAATTATATTTTTTAAAGACTTATTGGATTTAAGCTGCTTGATAATTTTTAAATAAGCATCATTTTCAAGGCTTAAATTCTTTAAGTAATCGCTCCGGTTGGTTATGTTTTTGATATCAAAATCACCTAAACCTGCAAATGCAAAATTTTCTTTTACCGTAGAACCGTCTTCGCGGTCAAGTTCAACATCGCAGTTAGGTTTAAAATAATCGAAAACCTGTTCTACTGTTTGAAGGTCTTCTACTATTTCCGGTTTTACCGGAGGCTCATTGGTTAGTTTTTGAACGAATAATGTTTTATTCGGTGAAATCTCAACAAAACCTTCTCCAACCGGATCTGGTGCAAGAATAGTAGTGGCGATTCCTGGTTTAACTTGTGGCATATTTTCAATTTTTAAGTTTAGCAATGATGGCAGCAACTTCTGCTGTTTATTAAGTTAGCGCATCGTTATTCAAATGGCTTTTCATATTTAAAGGATTTAGTCGTAAAATATTGGCTAACAGCAACAATACTTCTGTTGTAATTAATACACATCAAACAGTCACCCGTTAATCGTCCATTTCAGCCCATTATCGGCAAGATCAACCTGCAGGATATTGTCTTTTTTCAGTTCACCTGAAACGATATACCTGGATATGGGCCTGCTTAGCTGCGACCGTATTACACCGGTGATTTGCCTGGCGCCATATTTAGGTGTAAAGCCCGTTAATGCAAGATGCTTTTTGGCTTCATCAGTAATTTGAAATTTGATGCCCTGTTTATCTAATGCTTCCAACAGGTTTTTCATTTGAATTTCCAATATGCGGACGATGCTTTTTTCGCTGATGGGCGCAAAAGGAACTATTTCCGTTAAGCGTGCTAAAAACTCCGGCCTGAAATATTTTGTCATGATTTCCATGAGCTTGTTTGAAGGCGGTATTTCACCTTTTTCAAACTCGCCTGCAATCCATTCGCTGCCAATGTTGGAAGTGAATATGATAATTGAATTAGAGAAATCTCCTTCTTTCCCAAGCCTGTCATGCATATGGCCTTCATCCAGTATTTGCAGGAAAGTGTCAAACACTGATGGATGCGCTTTTTCTATTTCATCAAATAATAAAACTGAGTAAGGCTTTTGCCGGATTTTATTTACGAGCATACCGCCTTCTTCATAACCAACATAACCGGGAGGTGCGCCATACAATAAGGCTGCTGAATGTTCTTCTTTAAACTCGCTCATATCAAATCTTATCATAGCCTTTTCATCGTTAAACAGAAATTCTGCAACAGATTTTGCAAGCTCCGTTTTACCTGTACCTGTGGGGCCAAGAAAAAAGAAAGAACCTATGGGCTGGCCTTTTTTATTAAGCCCGCTCCTGGATTCAAGTACGGCTGAAGCAATAGCTTTTACGGCATGGTCCTGCCCCACTACCCTTTTCTTTAAATAGTCATCCATATTCATCAGGCGCTCTTTTTCCTGCGCCTGTATTTTGCCCAGCGGAATGCCTGTTTTATAAGAAATAACGGAAGCGATATCTTCTTTGCTTACCGAGTCTTTTTTTTCATCAGTAAGCAGCAACAACTTATCAAAGCTTTGAGATAAAAAATCTTCAAATTGTTCCGGTGTTTCAAACTTATCGGTTTGGGCAGGCTCTTCCAGTTTGCCCAATAAAACAGGGCTTATTTTATTTTGCAATACATTATTCAGCCATTTATATTCTGCAAATAATTCATGTTCCGGTTGTTTATCTTTTCCTGCTTTTATTTTTTCAAATTCTGCTTTTAAATCTTCCAGTTCTTTTTTATTGGTATCAACCATTAATTTAATAGCCGCCATCGTTCTGTCTAAAAGATCAATAGCCACATCAGGCAATCTCCTGTCGCGCAAATAACGTTTGGATAAACGAACGCTTTCTTTAATAGCTTCCGGTTCTACTTTTAGCTGGTGATGCTTTTCAAAATTGGGCGCAAGCCTGGTGAGCATTTTTTCGGCGGCAACCACATCAGGCTCACCTACATTCAATGCTTCAAAACGCCGCGTAAAAGCAGGATCACTTTCAATATATTTTCTATATTCATCATTGGTTGTAGCACCAATCACCGTTATCTCACCCCTTGCCAGTTCTGGTTTTAAAAGATTGGCAGCGCCGGCGCCAATACCACCGCCGCCTTTATTATCGAGCAGTATATGTATTTCATCAATAAACAAAATAGCCTTTGGAAATTGCTTTATCTCTTTCAATATATTTTTCAGCCTGTCTTCTATTTCACCTTTATAAGAAGCGCCCGCAATTAAAGCTCCAAGGTCAAGTTCAAAGAGTAAAGAATCAGCAAGCTGGGCAGGCACTTTATTGTTTATAATATCGAGCGCAAAACCATCTATCAATGCAGTTTTGCCAACACCAGCTTCGCCTGTTATAATTACATTGGGCTTTGTTCTGCGGCCAAGGATTTCAATCATCATTCTTGTTTCTTTATCCCTTCCGATAATCGGGTCTGTTTTACCTTCTTTGGCCAATGCAGTACGTTCAATACAATATTTATATAAAGCCCCGGAAGATGCATTGGTTTTATTTTCCGATGAAGTTTTTACCGCGTTTTGTATGCCATCATCTTTAAAATAAACATCCAGTATCTCCTTTTCCTTTACAGGAAACGATTTGAGTTGTTCCGACGTAAAAGCAACACCTGGTTTTGCCAGCGCCACGAGTGTGGCGATAGGCGTAATATTATCTAACCCCATCTTCATACGCACATTATCGGCTTCTTCAAAAGCTTTTTTAATGCCGTCATCGCCCTTTATATTTTCTCTGACTTTGGCAGCCTTTGGCGCATCTTCCATATGCACTTCTGCCCACTCCATAATATATCCGGTGTCTTTGCCGATTGAATCAATAAAATCTTTTAAGCCAACATCTTTAT
>JAEWBD010000174.1 GCA_023391315.1 Bacteroidota bacterium
TTTCTCGAGTGTGGTGCCGCTTATTTTAGCCGGCGGCAGCATACGCGGCCTGGTATAAATAGGATGTGAACTATCGAATAAATTAAATTCAGGAACGTCTGATGTTAATTCAATATTGGCTTCAAAGAAAGAATAAATATTTCCTATATCTGTCCAGTATCCATTGTACTGATAACTTACTACTTTATGGGAAGAAATAGAAGAAGGTATAATTTCTTTGCCAAAGTCGGTTGCATCGGGAAATTTATTCAGCAATAATTCATTCATCAGTTTCCTTGTAAAAATATAAATACCCATTGAAGCAAGATAAACCCTGCCTTTCTGCTGCATTTCACCGCCCGTATCGCTTATCCATTCACCCAAAACATCTGCCTTTGGCTTTTCTATAAAAGAGGTGATATTATTTTCTGTATCTGTTTTCATAATACCAAACTCGGTGGCTTCACGTGCTGCAACGGGTATGGTAGCAATAGAAAGATCAGCACCTGAAGCAACATGGTTATCGAGCATTTCCACAAAATCCATTTGATATAACTGGTCACCGCTAAGCACAAGCACATATTCAAAATCATTATTGCGTATATGCCTTAGTGATTGGCGCACTGCATCCGCTGTGCCCTGGTACCATCCTGCATTGTCAGGTGTTTGTTCTGCGGCAAGAATATCCACAAAACCCGAACTGAAATGACTGAACAGGTAAGTGTTTTTAATATGTTTATTTAAAGATGCCGAATTGAACTGTGTTAATACAAATATCCTGTTGATATTAGAGTTGATACAATTGCTGATGGGAATATCAACAAGGCGATATTTACCCGCAATAGGAACAGCCGGTTTTGAACGGGCTGCTGTTAAAGGATATAATCTTGTACCTGCGCCTCCTCCGAGAATTACTGCTATAACTGACTGTGCATAGGATGTCATATATGGGTAGTTTTGTATAAATGTATAAAAGTATTATTGAACAAAGTTTAAACCAATTTAAAACCTGATGCTCTGGTAAATGTTAAGGTATTGCTGCACGGACTTTTCCCAACTGTTATCAATCTGCATCATGTGTTTGCGCATACGGCCAAGGCTTTTTTTATCGTCATAATATAAACCAACAGCACGGCTTACTGCATGCACAATATCTCCAACAGATGCCTGGTTGAAACGAATGCCCCACCCCTGCCAATCGCCCATGTCTGTAACCGTATCAATTAAACCGCCGGTACTTCTTACCATGGGCACAGTGCCATATCGCATTGAATACATCTGGTTAAGGCCGCAAGGTTCAACACGGCTTGGCATTAATAAAAAATCTGCACCGGCATACATGCGATGACTGAGCGCTTCGTTATAACCAATCATAACATTGTAACTGCCGGGAAAAGTATCAAGCAATTGTTTTAACTGCCATTCCACACCTGGCTCTCCACTGCCGAGCACCAGAAAATTTACATAACCCTGCATGCCATATAAAGAAGATGCAATGGCATCAGGCAAAAGGTCTGCGGCCTTCTCGCCTACCAGTCTCCCAATAAAAACAATTAATGGTTTTTGAGGATCAAGGTTAAATTCCTTGCATAAAGCTTCTTTATTTTTTTGCTTCAGTTTATCAACATCAGCAACAGTATAGTTATATTCTATAAGCTCATCCGTTGCAGGGTCCCATATTTCTGCATCAATGCCATTCAGCACACCAGAACATTTGCCACGCTCATATTCAAACAAAGCCTCAAGCCCGTTTGAATTCCAGCGCAGTTCTTCCATATAACTCCAGCTTACGGTATTTACCCGCCATGCATTTTTTACGGCTGAAGCCAGCGGGTTTATTACGCCACCCCACTCAAGCAGGCCGCCTTTCCAGGTATCCCATGCAGGAATATAACGGCTTTGGTCCCAGCCCATCCATCCCTGGTATTGCGCATTGTGAATAGTAAATACGGTGGGTATGGAAGCAAGCCTGTTATATTGATAACAGTATTTCATCATGAAGGGCACAAGCCCCACATGATAATCGTGGCAATGAACAATATCGGGCTTATGCTGCCATTGGTCAAGCCAGTTAATAACCGCAATTTGAAAAGCTAAGTAGCGCTGCGTATCATCATCATAGCCATATATTTTTTCACGGTCGAGCAGGCCGTTTATATCTACGAGATAAAGATCAAACCCAAGTGTATTATGCCGTTCTTTAATAATGGTATAATCAAACCACCAGTTATCAAGATTGGTTCTTCCTTTAAAATCTACATCCCAATCGTTGGCGTATAAAAATTTAGTGCGGTGCATTGGCATAATAACTTTTGCATAATGCCCGGCCTTAACCTGGTATTTGGGTAAAGCGCCAACCACATCGCCTAAACCGCCGGCTTTTGCAACCGGGTAACATTCAAAACTGAGGTGAACTATTTCCATGCAGCAATTATTTCTACGTTAGGTTTCTTCTTACGCTACCAAATTAACAACTATATTGAAAGAGCAAAATAATTTTTATGAAACCGGCAGCGGCAAAATAATTTTAATTGGTACGGCATAATTTAAAATGTACTAATATTACGCCTCTTTTATAACGTATCAATGATTGTTAAATGAGCCAGCAAACCAAATGGTCACAATTCAGTGTTTTAGTTACTGTATTTTTTTTCTGGGGTTTTGTAGCAGCGTCTAACGATATTCTCATACCCGTTTTTAAAGACAAGCTGCATCTTTCCCAACTTCAATCCCAAATGGTCTCGTTTGCATTTTATGTAGCTTATACAGTGGGTTCAGTCATATATTTTATTATTTCAAGAGTAACCGGCGGTGATATCTTAAACCGCATTGGTTTTAGAAATGGTATTTCATTAGGCCTTGTCATTTCTGCGTTGGGCACATTGCTTTTTTACCCGGCTGCACAAACCGCTTCATTCACCATAATGATAACCGGCCTGTTTATAGTGGGTCTTGGTTTTTCGCTGCAGCAAACAGCGGCAAATCCGTTGGCAATTGTTATGGGCGATCCCAAAACAGGTGCACAGCGTTTAAGCCTTGCGGGAGGTATTAATAATTTTGGAACAACCATCGGGCCTCTGCTCGTAAGCTTTGCCATCTTTGGCAGCGTTACCGCCAATACCGAAGCTGTAGCCAGCATAGAAAGTGTGAAAACACCCTATCTTATTTTAGGTGCAGTATTTATATTGGTAGCAATCATTTTCAGGTTCTCCTCTGTTCCCAATAAAATTGATCTTGATAAAATTGCATCAGAAGAAGCTGATGATACCAATAAGGTTGAGCATAAAAGAAGTGTATTCAGTTACCCGCAACTTATTATGGGCATGATAGGCATTTTTGTGTATGTGGGTGTTGAGGTGGCAACGGCTTCTAACCTGCCCGCTTTTTTACAGAAAGACCTCGCTATTTCCACCGATAAGGTTGCACCGTTTATTTCGTTATACTGGGCGAGCCTTATGATTGGACGATGGACGCAATCGGTTGGCGCATTTGATTTGAGCAAAGGCGTAAAGCAGGTATTGCGCTTCTTTATGCCTTATATAGCATTCGCTGTTTTTATATTGGTGAATGTAATTGCCAATCACGATGTAACGCCTTTTTATTATTATCCGTTTGTTATTATTGCCATGATTGCCGGCGACATATTAAGCAAGGGCAACCCGGCAAGATTGCTTTTAATATATTCAGGCTTTGGCATAATTGCCTTATTTATAGGAATGCTTACCAAAGGAATGGTTAGCGCTTATGCATTCATGAGCGTAGGCTTATTTTGCTCCACTTTATGGCCATGTATTTTTACACTTGCCATTGCAGGGCTTGGCAGGCATACCAACGAAGGCGCCAGCTTTCTTATTATGATGATTATGGGTGGCGGCATTGTAAGCCTGCTGCAGGGTTTTTTGGCTGACAATGTTTTAGGCATTCAATGGAGTTACCTTGTAGGCGTATGCTGCTTTCTTTACCTTGCTTTTTATGCAATAAGGGTTAAGGCTGTTCTTAAAGCACAGGGCATAGATTATGACCACCTTGAAAGTAGCGGCGGGCATTAAAGCAGGTTATTATAATATTGCATTGTATTTCATAATGAATAAGCTCTTAAAAATTTAAAGAGAGATCGACAAAATCATAAATCAGAAATTTTAATTATGGCTTCTTCTAAGGCGGCAGTAGAACCGTTGGCAGTAGGAATTGACATTGGCGGTACAGGAACCAAATTTGGAATAGTTGATCATGTGGGCAATGTGTTATTTTCAGGTTCAATGTCAACTAAAAAACATGCGAAGGTTGAAACATTTATTGATGAACTGCACAGGAAGGTAACAGAACTGATAGAGAAAGCCGGTGGCGCCGGCAGAATGAAAGGCATTGGCGTTGGTGCACCTAACGGAAACTTTTATACAGGCACCGTAGAATATGCCCCAAACCTGCCCTGGAAAGGCATTATCCCCCTTGCCAAATTGCTGAATGATAAATTTAAACTCCCGGTTATTTTAACCAATGATGCTAATGCTGCCGCTGAAGGCGAAATGATATACGGCGCAGCCAAAGGCATGAAAGATTTTATAATGATAACGCTGGGAACGGGTGTAGGCAGTGGCATTGTGGCCAATGGAAAATTAATTTATGGCCATGATGGTTTTGCAGGCGAACTTGGACATACAATTGTTATTCCTGACGGACGCTTACATCCCGGCACAGGCAAAAAAGGTTCACTGGAAAGTTATGCGTCAGCCACAGGTGTTCGCGCCACAACGCTTGAAATGCTTAAGAACACCAACACGCCAAGCTCTTTAAGAAATATACCCATAGAAGAAATAGATTCTAAAAAAGTATATGAAGCTGCTATTGCAGGCGATGAGCTTGCACAGAAAGTATATGAATTTACGGGCAGGATACTTGGGCTTGCGCTGGCCAATGCCGTAATGTTTTCAAGCCCCGAGGCAATTATATTGTTTGGCGGGTTAACAAAAGCCGGTGAACTTATTTTAAAGCCAACCCGCGAAAGCATGGAGGCAAACCTTATAAAAATATTTGAGAATAAAATAAAAATACTGGTAAGCCATTTAAAGGAATCTGATGCCGCTATTCTCGGCGCCAGCGCACTTGCCTGGGAGGTTAACTAAAATGAGTTGTTAGCAGTGAAAAGTGAGTAAACCCTCAGTATATGCAGTATCCACTCACAACTAATAACGCACCTTCATTTGCTACGTAATTGCCGTAATTTTAATTGCTTTCTTCTTCTTGACACAGGCTGTTGAAGTATTTTGCTTTTTCAATGCAACCGTTATAAGAGCTTGGTTTAATTACATAAGAATGCGCCCCTAATTTCAGGCTTTGCTCCTTTTCAATAATATTTACAGAAGTTGAATAAATGATTACGGTAATATCCTTAAGCTTTTCATTCTGCTTTAATATTTTAAGCACCTGGGTACCATTTAGCCTGGGCATATTTAAATCAAGCAGAATAACTGATGGCAACTCATCATCCGGTAAATCTTCCAGGTAATTCAATGCCGTTTCGCCGCTATCGGCATAGCAGGCAACATCAGGCGCACCTATTTCGGTAAACATATCCTGCATCAGCATCCTGTCTTCCGCATCATCGTCAACCATTAATATTTTCTTTGCTTCAGGCATTGCTTTATCAATATTAAACTGAACTGAAATTAGTTGTAATAATAAAAATTATTTTATAATAACATCAGTAATAGCTTTTTCCCGCAAAGCCTCGTTTACCCGTTCAATTATTTTTGGTTTTTGATAAACAAGTTCCTGCTTTAATGCGGCCACCGCAGTATAAACAAAAAGCGTGTTGTTAATTATCTGTATTTTATCGGTATATCTTGCAACGGTTTTTCCCATCACTTCTTCCCAGATACTTTCAATTTGCACAGCCCTTAAACTGCTTTTAAGATTGCTCTTGTTTAAGAAATCTTTTAACGCGTCTCCTAATTGCAATTGAGCCATGGTGCAAAATTAAATTATTTAACCGCCATTACTGGTTATTCGCCATCTCACTGTTTTTCACAGTGCTTTTCAATTTGTTCTTGAAAACCTTTTCAAATTTCTCAACCTTCGGCGCTATCACGAGGCGGCAATACATCTGGCCCGGATTATAATCGTAATACTGTTGATGATAATTTTCTGCGATATAAAAATTCTTATAAGGTTCAATGGCAGTAACTATAGGCTTATTGAATACATTACTGTCGTTTAATGCAGTTTTATAGTGTTCGGCTTTTTCTTTTTGTTCTTCTGAATGATAGAATATCACACTCCTGTACTGCGGTCCTACATCATTGCCCTGCCTGTTTAATGTGGTAGGATCATGCGTTTTCCAGAAAACTTCCAGCAATTCATCATAACTTATTACAGATGGATCGTATACCACCTGGCAACATTCTGCATGACCGGTGGTGCCGGTACAAACTTCTTCATACGTTGGATCGGGAACAGAACCGCCGCTATAACCACTTGTAACTCTTATAACGCCATTCAATCTTTGAAAAATGGCTTCGGTGCACCAGAAACAGCCTGTTCCAAAACTGGCTGTATCAGTGGCTGCTGTTGTTGTAATTTTTTGTTCATTCATACTTGTGGCAGATTGAGAATTGTGCCCGGCACAGGACGAGAGAGAAAACACACCTGCGAAGCCAAGCGCAGATAAACCAAAAAGATGGGTGATGTTCAGAAGCATGTTGCAAATAACGTTTTAGTTGCCAGTAAAACAAGTTAATTAACAAATGCCCAATAGGGTCATTATAAAAGCAGTAATATAGGCAGTTTAACTTTTCTTTTAAAATTTCGTTCAGCTAACATTTCCATCTAAATTCTTACAGCAACATTAAGCAATTATCTTTGCTTGTTATGGCAGAAGAAAAATCTTTAAATTTTTTAGAAGAAATAATAGAGCATGATTTGAATGCCGGTAAGCATGTTTCCATCGTTACACGCTTTCCGCCTGAGCCTAATGGCTACCTGCACCTGGGCCATGCCGCAAGCATTTGCCTGAATTTTGGCCTTTCAAAAAAATACGGCGGCTATACTAATCTGCGGTTTGATGATACCAATCCCACAACAGAAGAAACAGAATACGTTGAGAATATAAAGAATGATGTGCGCTGGTTAGGCTTTGAATGGGAGCATGAATTATATGCTTCAGATTATTTTGAGCAGCTTTATCTTTTTGCAATAAAGCTTATAAGGGAAGGCTATGCATATGTGGATGACAACAACAGTGAAACCATTGCCGCAGAAAAAGGTACGCCCACTACGCCAGGCATAAACAGCAAATACCGAAACAGGAGTGTTGAAGAAAACCTGCAGTTGTTTGAAGAAATGAAGGCTGGAAAATATAAAGATGGCGAACGTGTATTGCGCGCAAAAATTGATATGGCGCATACTAATATGCTCATGCGTGATCCCGTTATTTACCGGATTAAACATGCACACCATCACCGCACAGGCGATAACTGGTGCATTTACCCATTATATGATTTTGCACATGGACAAAGTGATTCCATAGAACATGTAACACATAGTATCTGCACACTCGAATTTGTGCCGCACCGCGAATTATACAACTGGTTTATTGAAAAACTTAATATTTATCCATCACACCAGTATGAATTTGCAAGACGCAATATCAGTTACACTATAATGAGCAAGCGCAAGCTGCTGCAATTGGTAAATGAAAAATATGTTGACGGCTGGGATGATCCGCGCATGCCCACTATCAGCGGCTTGAGAAGAAGAGGTTATACAGCCGCCTCCATAAGGGATTTCTGTGACCGCGCCGGCATTGCCAAAAGAGAAAATGTTACAGAGCTTAGCCTGCTTGAGTTTTGCGTGCGTGAAGATTTAAACAAAATTGCTTTGCGCAGGATGGTGGTCTTCGATCCCATAAAAGTTGTGCTAACCAATTACAATGAAGAGAACGAATTTGTAAGTGTTGAAGATAACCCGGAAGATGCAAATGGCGGTTTTCGCGATGTGCCGTTCAGCAAAGAACTATATATAGAAAAAGACGACTTTATGGAAAACCCGCCAAAGAAATTCTTCCGTTTATATCCCGGCGGCATGGTGCGTTTAAAAGGCGCTTATATTATTAAATGCGATGAAGTGGTAAAAGACGACGCGGGCAATATCATTCAGCTTAACTGTTCTTACATTCCTGAAAGTAAAAGCGGCAACGACACATCAAACATAAAAGTAAAAGGCACGTTGCATTGGGTAAGCGTAGCGCATGCAATAACGGCCGAAGTAAGATTGTATGACCGTTTGTTTAAAGTGGAAGACCCTTCAAGTGAAGCAGGCGATTTTAAAGATTACATCAATGAAAATTCGCTGGAAATAATTCCTGCAGTATATGCAGAACCTGCATTAAAAAATGCGCTGCAGGATGAACGATACCAATTCTTACGCAAAGGATATTTTGCTTTGGACAAATATTCCAGCGAAGAAAAGCTCATCTTCAACAGAACGGTTACTTTAAAAGATACATGGGCCAAAGAACAACAAAAAAATAGTTGAGCTAATAGAATCTAAAGTAAAAAGGAGCAATATTTTATTTGCTCCTTTTTACTTTACTGTCATTTATAATTTTAATGAATGGATTTAAACAACCGGTTCCATCGCGGCCCCTTATCCCAGCTAAACCATATTAAAGAAGCCTTACCTACAATATGTGTTTCCGGTACAAAGCCCCAGAAACGGCTGTCCTGGCTGCGATGGCGGTTATCCCCCATCATCCAGTAATAGTTATATTTAAACGTATAGTTATTAGTAGGTTTGCCATTAATGACATAACTGCCATTGGCATACTCCAGCTTATTATGTTCATACGTGGTAATAAGCCTTTCATACAAAGCTATATTCTGCGGGGTTAATGTAACGGTTGCCCCGGCTTTTGGAATTGTTAAAGGGCCATAATTATCAAGCGACCATTTAAAATCAGCCGTATCAAATGGAAATGTATGCGTCGTTACATCGGTTAATGCATAGATTGAAATGCGCTTAACATTCGGTTGTCTTTTTACAATGGCGGCCTTATCCGGCGTAAGGTTCATGTAATATATTTTCTGGCTGCCATCCACCTGCACCTGGTCGTTGTTCTCAATATCCATATCCAGAGAATCCTGCAGAAACTGCGGGCTGAAAATAGTGCCATTCGTTTCAACCATATAATCAATCTGCGAAGCAGGCCCCACAAAGGCCGGCCGGTTATTTACATACAACACGCCCTCTTTATTTTGTATCACATCGCCCGGTAAGCCTACGCATCTTTTTATATAATTATCGGTTTTATCAAAAGGATGAACAATAACCGGGTAGGTTGCATTTAAAGCATCGCGGTTGCCATTAAACTGGTCCCGCAATACATCATAATACAAAACCTTACTGCCATACCCTTCCAGGTTAATGATGGTATCGCCGGCGGGCACATTAAACACCACCACATCATTTCTTTTTATAGATGTGTAACCCGGCAACCGTTTATAAGGCAATTCTATCCACTTTAAATAAGATGGTGTTGTGGGCATGCCCGGCATGGTATTATGCACAAAAGGAAAGCTTAACGGCGTTGCCGGCAGCCTCGCACCATAACTCCACTTGCTCACAAACAGGAAATCGTTTATAAGCAATGTTTTCTCCATACTTTCAGAAGGTATGGTATAAGCCTCAAAAATAAAAGTGCGTATAAGCGTTGCGGCTACCACGGCAAAAACGGCCGCATCAATCCATTCCCTGGAAGCAGATTTTTTATAGCGTTTCATCACTTCCTTACCACCCCATCTTACATCTTTCGAAAAACCGATATAAGGCAAATAAATAAAAGGCAGGAACACCAGCGCCGCATGCTGCAAAAGTGTGAACTGCCCGAAATGCATTACAAAAATGATGGTTATCCATATAGTGATGAACTGCCCTAAGATTGGAACTAACTGCAGCCAGAACCAAACTTTTTTTATACCCGTTGCTTCTACCATGCACCAGGTATTGTAAAATGGCACAAAGGCTTTCCAGGAAGCAATACCTGCTTTTTTAAACAAGCCATAAACACCTATATGCCAGCCAATGGTTCCGATTATAAATAAGATCCAACCCATAATTTTATTTTATTAAAGGCAACAAAAATAATGTTCTAATTATGCAACTGCAATTAAGCAAAGTAAAGTTTTCTTAAATATGTTTAGCGTTTATAATACAATGCAGCCGGTTATTGCAAAGCAAATCCAGGGGGTAAGATGATGAATAATAAACAAATTCAGCATTATTTTTTGAATGATAATCCTTCAGCCTGCAACGCTTCTTTAAGTTTTGGTATAGAAGATGGCCCCACGCCATGAAAAGATAATACCGCCTTTTCCGTAAGCTGCGAGAGCTTCTTTAAACTATTGATGCCATTGTTTTCCAAAGCCCGCCGTGCGGGTGCAGGCAACGTTGTCAACAAATTATTCTGAAGCAAAGCCTTTTGTTTTTTTGATTTACCGGTTTCCGCAGCAGCAGTTTTTTTAGTTGATTGCCTGCCCGCTTTCCTTAAAGCCTTTTCCATATTTTCTGCAACCCTGAACGCAACAATCTTTGTTATAAGTTCAAGCGGCAATGGCTTATCCAGCGGAAACTGAACAGAACCTTTTGCACCGGCATATACACTCAGCTCTTTCTTAAACGCTTCAATACCGGATGCCGCCGGGTAAAACCCTATATGATTTTTATAACCCGCAAAATGCACAAGGTTACCGTTTAAAGTAAATGTGGGAATGCCATAACTAATAGTTTCCGCTGCCTGCGGTGCAGCCTTTTTAATAGTGCTGCGCATTTGCTTTAAAAGCTTTTGCACATTGTTGGGAAATGCTGAAATATATTCATCAGTGTTTTTAGCAACCGTCATTATACATGGTTATTTAAAAAGTAAGCTACATTAAAATTTCAAATTATTACTGATACAAAAACGCAACACTGCAAAAGCATTGCCGCCCACCCTCCACATGACGCAACGTTAAAACTTTCTGAATGTAAAAACATTTTTTAAACCGGCATTTAAGGCTTTCGTCAAGGCAACAAATTTTTTTATTTATGAAAAAGAATCTTTTATTAATTGCCTGTGCAATGTTCTCACTTTCCGTATTTGCACAAACACCCTCCACTGCACCCAAAACCCATAAACACGCTGCCCAAACCACAGCGGTAAAAACCGATGAAGCCACCACAGCCTCTTCCAAAGCCACTTTAGCGAGTGATAAAGCTAAAAAGAAAGAAGACGTTGCAAAGAAAGCTTCGTCCACTGTAAAAAAGCAAGACAAAAAGCAGGTAAAGGCCGACAAGAAAGCCGTTAAGTCGAACAAAGAAATGGTGAAGAAAGATAAGAAAGCAGCAAAGAAAGCCGCTACATCTGCAAGCCCCGCCTCTAAGCAGTAATTAAACACACAACAGTCACAATGAAAAAGGCCGTTTCAAGTTTTTGTTTGAAACGGCCTTTTTAATTACAGATGTTTCGGTTGGTGAGATGCCGGCTGATAGAAAAAATTGCCTCTATGGCAGCAAACCAGATGG